>JAUVIG010000263.1 GCA_030592825.1 Chlorobiota bacterium
AAGAGGTGCATGGCAACTTTCTTAATTAACTGATTATATGCTCACTAACTTTTTGAACTTTTGCAAGATTAGTTGCCTTGCACCTTTTCGGAGCAGACTCATAGTTACATTGATAAATTGTTTTATTAATATTTTTCAGTTATAAATATCCAAAAAACGGCACAAATATATTTTATTTTATTTCAAAAATGTTATAAATCCTATTCTTTTATTTATTTTTGAAAAAATTAAAACCGGGTAAAATGAAAAAATCTGTTAAAATATTGTTTATCATTGGAGTAGTAACAGTTATTATTGTAATTGTTGCGTTTTTTATTGTCAAATCAATTTCAAAATCGGGTTTGCCTGATTATAATGCTGTTGTTGAGACAAAAGGCTTAAAAGAAGAAGTAAAAGTTTACAGAGATGAATTCGGCATACCGCATGTTTATGCAAAAAACGAAGAAGATCTATATAAAGTAACCGGTTATATTTCGGCACAAGACCGCATGTGGCAAATGGATTTATTAAGACGAATTACTCAAGGAAGATTATCTGAAATATTCGGAGAAGATATGATCGAATCAGATGTAATTTTAAGATCTTTAAGGATACCGGAAAAATCAGATATGATAATAAAACAGGCAAATCCTGAAGTTATTTTAGCTTTAAAAGCTTTTTCTGAAGGAGTTAATCAATATATTGAAGATTACGCAAAAGATATGTCTTTTGAATTTACAATTTTGGGTTATAAACCTGAACAATGGAAACCCAAGCATTGCATAAATCTTATCGGATATATGGCTTGGAATTTAGAGACCGGTTGGAGCATGGAATCAGTATTATACAAGTTACAAAATGTGTTAAATGAAGAAAAGTTTAAAGAAATTGTACCTGATCTCGGTTTGCAGAATACAACTGTTTATCCTGAATTTAAGGCAGAACTTGAAGATTCTGCATTGGTATCAGTATTCCAAAAGATAAACAGTATTGCTCCCGAAATATTTAAAGCCAGTAATAATTGGGTAGTATCCGGTAAAAAAAGTGTAACCGGTAAGCCGATCTTTGCAAATGATATGCATTTGGGATTGATGATACCCGGCGTTTGGTCTCAAATACATCAACATATTGACGGTAAATTAGATGTAACCGGAGTAATTTTACCCGGACAACCATTTGTAATTGCCGGACATAATGAAAATATTGCTTGGGGAATGACAAATGTATCAATGGACGGAGCTGATTTTTATATTGAAACAATAAATCCTGAAAATGAAAATCAATACAAATTTAACGGTGAATGGAAAGATATTGAAGTAAGAAAAGAAATAATTAAAATTAAAGGAGAAGATGAAACTGTTGAAAAAGAAATAAAATTTACTCACAGAGGACCAATTATCAGCGGTTTTAAAAATATTAAGGATAAATCAATATCAATGCATTGGGTCGGTAACGAATTCAGTGATGAGTTGAGATCCATTTATCTCTTGAACAGGGCAAAAAATTGGGATGAATTCAGAAATGCCGTTAAAACGTTTAAAGCCGTCAGCCAAAATATTGCTTATGCAGATATTGAAGGAAATATCGGTTTACAATGTTGTGCCGGCATTCCGATAAGAAAAACAGCAGGTCATATGTTCTTCCCCGGAGATACAAGCAAATACGAATGGGAAGGTTTTGTTCCTTTTGATTCTTTACCATACACATACAACCCTGAATGCGGCTATGTTTTTTCAGCAAATAACAAATCAACAGGAGATAATTTTCCTTATTATATCAGTGCATGGTCTGACCTCCAAAACAGAGCAAAAAGAATTGAGCAAATGTTGACTGAAAAAGAATTATTATCTGTTGAAGATTTTAAAGCAATGCAAAATGATCAAAAAGCTGTTTTAGTTGATGAAATGTTGCCGATTCTAATAAAACATATTGAAGAAATGCAAGATTTGAATGATCAAGAAAAAGAAGCATTACAAATTCTGAAAGATTGGGATCATATTTATTCTGAAGATTATATTGCACCAACAATCTTTGAATCGTTTTATATCGTTCTCGGAAAAAATATAATGATTGATGAAATGCCGAAAGAATTGTATGAGGAATTCGAGAAAAAGGATTTGTTTATAAATTATCTTTTCGATAAAATTATAAAAACAGGAGAATCAGTTTTATGCGATGATATCAATACAGATAAGAAGGAGACTTTTGCTGATATGATAAAAATATCTTTCAAAGAAACCCTGAATAATTTTAAAGAAGAACACGGAAAAAAGATTACAGATACAAAATGGGGAGAACTGCATAAAGTTGCTCTTATACAACCTATAGGAAAAAACGGTTTAATGAATTTTTTGTTTAATTTAAACAGAACTTATTCTGTAGGAGGAAGTTATCATACTGTAAGTCCTTATTCCTATGATTATCCCATATCATTTATTGCAAATCACGGAGCATCACACAGACATATATACAATACAGCAAATTTTGATGAATCATATTCAATAATACCAACCGGAATTTCGGGAATCCCTGCAAGTGATCATTATTGTGACCAAACTGAAATGTACATAAACAGCATTTACCACAGTGATTATACAAGTTTTGAAAAAGTGAAAGAAAAATCCGTTTACGAGGCTACATTTATCCCTGAAAAATAATGAGATGTTCATTGTTTCATTGCTTCATTGCTACATTGTTAAAAACAGCCTGCAGGCAGGCAATGTAGCAATGAAACAATTTAACAATATAATTATTTATTTCCGTCAATTTCATGATTTTGACCGGATTCTTTATTCTCTTTTCTTTCCGGTTTCGGAAGTAAAGCTTTTCGTGATAATTTTAATTTTTTGGTTCTCGGATCAACACCTACTAATTTCACCTCAATTTCTTGACCTTCTTTTAATACATCTTCGACTTTATTAGTTCGTTGATGACTGATTTCTGAAATGTGTAATAATCCGTCTTTTCCGGGTAAAATTTCAACAAAAGCACCAAAAGCTACAATAGTTTTAACCTTTCCTTGATAAACTTGACCAACTTCCGGAACAGCTGTTATACCTTTAATATAATCTTTTGCTTCCGAAATAGAGTCTTGTGTCGGTCCCATGATAACTACATTTCCGTATCCGTCAATTTCATCAATAGTAATTGTAGTTCCGGTATTTTTTTGAATTTCTTGAATCATTTTTCCTCCGGGACCTATTACTGTACCTATCAAATCAGAAGGGATAATAATTGAAGTAATTCCGGGAACATGAGGTTTATACTCTTCTCTCGGTTCAGAAATAGTTTTTAACATTTCACCTAAAACATGGGCTCTGCCCTCTTTTGCTTGAAGTAATGCTTTAGTTAAAATATCATAAGATAAACCGTCAACTTTAATATCCATCTGGCAAGCAGTAATTCCGTCTTTTGTTCCTGTTACTTTAAAATCCATATCTCCGAGATGGTCTTCATCACCGAGAATATCTGATAATACAGCATAGTTTCCCTTACTGTCAGTTATCAATCCCATTGCAATACCCGAAACAGGTTTTTTAATTTGAACTCCTGTATCCATAAGAGCAAGTATACCGGCACAAACTGTTGCCATAGAAGAAGAACCGTTTGATTCTAAAATATCCGAAACAATTCTTATTGTATAAGGATTTTCGTCTTTTTCGGGTAACATGGAAGCAATTGCCCTGTGTGCCAAATTTCCGTGTCCGATTTCTCTCCTTCCCGTTCCTCTGTATGGTCTTGCATCTCCGGTTGAATACGGCAGAAAGTTATAATGCAACATAAAACTCTCTTTATCTTGTAACAAAGGTCTGTCAATTATTTGAACATCAAGCGGAGAACCGAGTGTTACACTTGTTAAAGATTGTGTTTCTCCTCTGGTAAACACAGCAGAACCGTGAGCTGACGGCAAATAATCCACCTCACACCATATATCCCTGATTTCATCTAATTTTCTCCCGTCTAAACGAATACCTTCGTCTAAAACCAGTTTTCTTATTACATCTTTTTCAATTTCATAAAAGTAATTACCTATTAAATTTTCATTTATCTCTTCATCTTCACTAACTTCCAGACTGTCAATAAATTCCTCTTTAATTGATGTAAACTTTTCTGATCGAATATGTTTTGCTAAAGCAGATTTTGCAACATCATATAATTTTGTTCTTACTGCTTTATCTAATTTCT
The DNA here is from genome assembly GCA_030592825.1 of Chlorobiota bacterium. GTDB lineage: Bacteria > Bacteroidota > Bacteroidia > Bacteroidales > JAADGE01 > JAADGE01. The sequence continues at coordinate 4,165 of JAUVIG010000263.1, forward strand.
CTCTCAATTCCTCATCACCTTCTTCCTCATGGCAATATTCTCTTTTTACTGTTACACCTTTCTCTTCTGCCATTTCCATTTGAACACTGCAATGTTTTTTAATTTCTTCGTGTCCGAATTTTATGGCTTCAACCATTTCTTCTTCAGATATTTCTTTCATATCGCCTTCAACCATCAAAATATTATCAATAGTTGCTGCAACCATAATATCAATATCTGAAATTTCAAGTTCAGAAACTGAAGGATTAATTAATAACTCTCCTTCAATTCTTGCAACCCTCACTTCTGAAATAGGTCCGTTAAAAGGTATATCGCTGACAGCCAAAGCAGCAGAAGCAGCTAAACCGGCTAAAGAATCAGGCATAACTCCCTCTTTATCAGCTGAAAAAAGTTCTACATTCACAAAAGTATCTGCATGATAATCTTTTGGGAATAAAGGACGTAAAGCACGATCAACTAATCTTGCCACTAATACTTCATCATCAGAAGGTCTTCCTTCTCTTTTTCTGAAACCTCCGGGAATTCTTCCGGCAGCAGAAAATTTTTCTCTGTAATCTACCGAAAGCGGCATAAAATCAACATGTTGTCGTGCCTCTTTTGCAGAAACTACAGTTGCCAAAAGCATAGTATTTCCTTGCCTTACAACTACTGACCCATCGGCTTGTTTAGCCAATTTACCGGTTTCAATTGTAATTTCTTTTCCTTTTCCGAATTTTATTGTTTTTGTTATAATATTCATGTTTTTTAATATTTCTTATAATTATTCAATAAAAAAAGGCATATAAATTATGCCTTTTTTTATCAAGGTTTGACTACTTACGCAGTCCGAGAGTTTTTATCAGAGAACGATATCTTTCGATATCACTGTCCTGTAAATATTTAAGTAACTTTTTTCGTTTCCCTACCAATTTAATTAACGATCTTCTTGTATGATGATCTTTTTTGTTTTTTATAAGATGCTCATTCAAGTGCGTAATACGGTGGGAAAATAATGCTACTTGGCTCTCAACCGAACCGGTGTCACTATTAGACTTTCCGTACTTTTGAAAAATTTCTTGTTTTTTTTCTGCGTCTAAATACATATTTATTAAGTATTATGTTTAAAATTAATCGACAAATTTACTTCTTTTTTTTAGATTACAAAATCTTGTTTATAAAACTTAATAAAATAAACTTTGTAAAAAAAATGAAGACTTCCAAAAACCGGCATCTCACGAAGCAGGTGGGCTTATGTTAGGAAGTATGGTTAAGAAAAAACATTATTAATAATGAATTAAATCAAATCCTTGATGTACCAAAACGAAGATTGGAAGAAATGTTTTGCACTTAAAAAGACAAGATATGTATTCGAATAATATGCCGATATTCAGAATAAATATCTGAAAAAATCAGCATATAAAAAGCAGAACATCTAATTCAAAAAAAAAATCCCCTTTATTTCTTCCAAACAAGAATATTAAGGGGAATTTTGTTGCACTACACTTAATGACCTACAATACTAATTAAATTCATCG
>JAUVIG010000264.1 GCA_030592825.1 Chlorobiota bacterium
CAATTTTAAAAATAAGATTTGATTAAATGAAAATAATGAATTGCATAGCAGTAGACGATGAACCTCTTGCTCTTGATGTAGTTGAGGATTATATTAAAAAAATTGATTTTTTGAACCTTGTTAAGAAATGCTGCAAGGCTTCCGAAGCAATAGAAATTTTGCAAAAAGAAAAAATTGATTTAATGTTTCTTGATATTCAAATGCCGGGTATAACAGGAGTGCAACTTGTAAAAAGCATTAAGAACATTCCGCCTGTTATATTTACTACTGCCTATTCAAATTATGCAGTCGAAGGCTTTGAACTTGATGCAGTAGATTATCTTGTAAAGCCTTTTACATTTGAACGATTTCTGAAAGCTGCCGGAAAAGCATATTCTTTGTATAAAATGAAAGACAACATAATATCAACCGAAAAAAATCACGATACAAAAGACTTTATTTTTGTAAAATCAGAATATAAGAACATCAGATTGAATTTTAACGATATACTATACATAGAAGGATTAAGCGATTATATAAAAATTCATCTGACTGACGGTAAAAACATACTTTCATTGCAAAGTTTAAAAGCATTTAATGAAAAATTACCAAGTGATAATTTTATAAGAATACATCGTTCGTATATTATTTCACTAAATAAAATTAATTCAATACAAAAATACAGAGTTTTTATAGGAGATAAACAAATTTCAGTAGGCGACAGTTTTAAAGAAAAATTTCTTAAAAAAATTAAAGAATTCGGTATTATTTAAATTACACTTAAAAAATGAAACACATGAAAAAAAGACAATTAATCAGTTTATTAATAATGTTTTTTATTTGTAATACAGCTGTTGCACAGAAGAAACACACAATCAGCGGTTATATAAAAAGTGCCGAAACCGGAGAAGCACTTATCGGGGCTTCAGTATCAATAGAAAAACTTGGAACAGGTACGGTAACAAATGTTTATGGTTTTTATTCAGCGACTTTGCCCGAAGGGAAATACTTAATCAGGTATTCATATTTAGGATATAAAAATACAGATATTGAAGTAGATTTAAATGAAGATAATAATATAGATATTGAGTTGCAATCATCTGCAAGTGAAATAGATGAAGTTGTTATTACCGGTGAAGCGGTTGACAAGAATATTAAGGAAACAGAAATGAGTGTTATAACAATATCGCCAAAGGAAATAAAAGTTATACCGGTGATGTTTGGGGAGCAAGATATTTTAAAAACTATTCAATTGATGCCGGGTGTTAAATCAGCAGGAGAGGGAAGCAGCGGTTTTTACGTAAGAGGCGGAGCTACGGACCAAAATCTGATAATTCTTGATGAAGCACCGGTTTATAACGCATCGCATTTATTGGGTTTTTTCTCGGTATTTAATTCCGATGCCATAAAAGATATGAAGTTGTATAAAGGCAATGCACCTGCAGAATACGGAGGCAGATTGTCATCTGTATTAGATGTACAAATGAACGAAGGAAATTCCAAAAAGTTTTCAGCATCAGGCGGTTTGGGTTTAATATCTTCACGTTTAACAATTGAAGCTCCTATTGTAAAAGATAAAGGCTCATTTATTATTTCGGGCAGACGAACTTATGCAGATTTGTTTTTGAATTTCATGAACGATACCCTTATCAAAAATACAACTCTGTATTTTTATGATTTCAATGCAAAAGCAAATTATAAAATCGGAGAAAATGACCGTATTTATCTTTCCGGATATTTTGGAAGAGATGTTTTCAGTTTTTCGGACAAGATGAGTTTTGATTGGGGAAACAAAACAGCAACTTTAAGGTGGAATCATTTATTCGGGAATAAGCTGTTTCTCAACAGTTCATTTATTTACAGCGATTATAATTATGTTATTGGTTTTAATCCTATCGGTAATTTAATAGAAATTTCATCCGGAATTTTGGATTATAATTTGAAAGAAGATTTCCAGTATTTTATTAATACAAAAAATAATCTGAAATTTGGTTTCAATTCTATATATCATACATTTCGCCCCGGAGAAATGGATTCTGAAGATGAAGATTTTATTAATTCAAAAATTATTGACGAAAAACATGCTGTTGAAAGTGCAGCCTATATTTCACATAAGTTTGATATTTCCGACAGGTTTAAATTGGTGTACGGTTTAAGATATTCAAATTTTACAATTGTAGGAACCGATACTGTTTACAGTTACAATAATGAAGATGAAATAACAGACACAACAGCTTATGCAAAAGGAGAAATTGTTGAGAATTACGGTTGTTTTGAACCGAGAATAACATTAAATTTTGTAATAAACGAAAAGAGTTCTGTCAAAACATCTTATGCAAGAAATGCTCAATATTTACATTTATTGTCAAATTCAACATCGACATCGCCGACTGATTTATGGCTTCCGAGCAGTATATTAGTTAAACCGGAAATTGCCGATCAAATAGCTTTGGGATATTTTAGAAATTTTAAAGACAATATGTTTGAGACATCAATAGAAGTATATTATAAAAATTTACAAAATCAAATTGATTACCAAAACGGAGCAGATATTTTGTTTAACGATAAAGTAGAATCGCAACTTGTTTTTGGTGAAGGAAGAGCATACGGTGCCGAACTTTTTATAAAAAAAAGAACAGGAAAACTAACCGGCTGGATTGGTTATACACTTGCTCGAACAGAGAAACTAATTCTTGATATTCAAGAAACTTGGTATCCGGCAAAGCAAGACCGAACACACGATGTTTCGATAGTGGCAATTTACAATTTTAATAAAAAATGGAATGTTTCGGCTACTTGGGTTTATTATACCGGAAATGCTGTTACATTTCCGAGCGGTAAATATGAAATTGAAGGATTAACTGTTCCTGCTTATACTGACAGAAACGGCTATCGCATGCCTGATTATCATCGTCTGGATCTCGGTATTACTTATACAAATAATAAACGTAAAAGATTTGAATCAAGTTGGAATTTATCAGTTTACAATGCCTATGCTCGTAAAAACGCTTATTCAATTGATTTCAGAGAAAGTGAAAACGACCCTGCAGTAACAGAAGCAGTTCGTCTGGCATTGTTTCAAATAGTTCCGTCAATTACTTATAATTTTAAATTTTAAACAGATGAAATGTTCAATAATTACAATAGCAATTCTGACAATTATGTTCAGAATAGGTTTTGCTCAACAAAATGAAATAAAAAGTAATATTTCGGGAACTGTTATTGATGTTGAGACTCAACAAGCTATCCCTTTTGTAAATATTTGGATTGAAGGAACAACCATAGGAACAACTTCCGATGATAACGGAAATTATACTATAAAAGATATTTCGGTAGGAAGATATACATTATCGGCAAAAACAATCGGCTACGAACAAGTATCACTTGCAGATATTACGGTTGTTCCGAAACGTTCGACCATAGTGAACATTACTATGCAACAAAGTTATGTCGAGATGGAAGAAATTATTGTGAAACCCGACTATTTTATCAATACAGACGATAAAAACAACAGTACAACATCAATAGACCTAAAAGAAATTAAACGAACATCCGGAGTGCCCGATTTATTCAGACGACTGCAAGCTGTTGCAGGTGTAAACAGAACTGCCGACAATTCGGCAACATTGGTTGTTCGCGGCGGTGCTCCCGATGAAAATCTTACCGTAATTGAAAATGTTGAAATTTACAGTCCTTTTCACTTTTCATCATTGAGCGGCGGGATGGCAGAAGGTATCAGCATTATTCAACCAAAAATTATTAACAATGTAACATTTATGACCGGAGGCTTTAATTCCAAATACGGGGATAAACTTTCATCAGTTACCGAAATTCAATTGCAACAACCTTCACAAGACAGGATAAATACCGATATTACGCTTGATGTAAGCGGTTTCGGAGCAATTATAAGTGGCCCTCTGACAAAAAAAGCATCGTGGCTCATAAGCGGACGGCAAAGTATTTATGATTTATTAATGAAAATGAAAGGAAAAGATTTCAGTCCGCGAACAACAGATGTTCATACAAAATTTATCTTTCAGCCAAACAGAAAACATAAATTTACACTTTACGGTTTATATGTGGGTGACCAACTTGAACGAGTAAAAGACGAAGAAGATTTGGGGCTTGATAATCAATTGAAATACAGGAATATAACTAAAAATATGAGTGCTTTGGTAATTACTTGGAAATATTTATTCTCAAAAAAAGGCTATTTAAAAATTACACCGTATTTAAACACAAATAATTGGAAATTTACGGAAGGACGTGAGCAAAACAGCAATGATACGGAACAGGAAAACGAAGAAAATTTTTTCGGAATAAATTCTTTTGTTTCATATCGTTTCAATCATAAACATCGCATAATTGCCGGCGTAGAAATGAAATTTATAAATACAACCTATAAAAGCCGAACAGCAGGAGATACTTTGCAAACAGGTATTATCCAAGCCGCATACGACCGACAATTCGGACCCGAAGATGCTTTAAAATCGGCAGCTTATGCACATTATTTTTATAATCCGTTTGAGTGGTTGAAATTTAATGCCGGATTACGTTCCGATTATTTCAATTTTACCGATGAAATTATTGTCAGTCCGAGATTAGGATTTCAAGTTAAGATAAATGATAAACTTCGATTTAATACCTCTTACGGTTTATTTGCCCAATATCCGCCGTTTTATAAAATATTTCTCGACCCACAAAATTCAAATCTGAAAACAAACAAAGCAACACATTATATTGCCGGTTTTGAATATTTATTAAGTAAAGATATGCAACTGAAAATCGAAGGTTTTTATAAAGACATGAAAGATTTGGCTGTTGCACAGACCGATACAAGCAAACTATACACAAGCACAGGAACCGGAAATGCAAAAGGAATTGAATTTACTGTTACAAAAAAAATGAGCAGCAATTTATATCTGTTATTAAACTACACTTATTGCAAATCAATCAGAAAAGATGATGAAAATGAACAAACTTATGATTTTGATTACGACAGTCCGAACATGGCAAACTTAATGTTGACATATAAACTCGGAGATTGGTGGGATTTTAGTTTGTCTTGCAGATATTCAACAGGTTTGCCTTATACTCCTTATGACATTTCTACTCGTTATCAAGTTAATGAAAAGTGGTATTGTGAAAAAGAAGAAAAAAATTCACAGCGTTTGCCTGATTATTTTCGTATAGATGCAAGAGTTGACAGAAGATTTATTTTTCGCAATTACAACATTACAGCTTTTGCCGAAATTTGGAATTCAACAAATAATGATAATATTATCAGCTATGATTATTCCGATGATTTTCTCACAAAAGAACCCGTAACATTATTTTCAATTATGCCAATGTTAGGATTATCAATTGAATTTTAATACAATAAAACTATATGGTAAATAATGCAGGCATACAAATATATATTAAAAATAAAAATTATAAAACAAAGATTATTAATAACATAACTAAATTATTTTAAGATGAAATATATATATATATTCTTAATACTGATAATCATAATTACTGTTTCGTGCGAAGATGTAATTGAAATTGAATTAGACAGTATTGAGCAGAAACTTGTAATTGAAGGAGTTATTAATGATGATGATGAGCAATGCACTATTAAACTTTCAAAAACCGGCGATTATTTTAATCCCGATATTTATCCTGCTGTTTCAGATGCTGTTATAACTGTTACGGA
>JAUVIG010000492.1 GCA_030592825.1 Chlorobiota bacterium
ACTACATTAATAATGTTGAGCTTGAAATATACAGAATAAATGAAGATTTAATGCAAGGTTTGCAATTGGAAAAAAATTTGAAAAAACAAGGATGTGAATATTGGACAAGTTATGCAAAAGAAAAATTTAAACATTTGATTATTGATGATGTTATCAGCAGAAAAAGAAAAGGTTTCGATTTTCAAACACTAAAATTACTTGAAACTGAAAAATGCAAAAAAAGAATAGGAATTTTTACTGATTCAATATATTCACCAAATATTGAAACCGGAGAATTCACAGTAAATACATTTGAAAGACAATTGGATTATTATGAAATAAAGTCTTTTATTTTTATTGAAAATTGGTATGTAGATGAAATAACTTTAAGAATAAAAAAAGAAGTTTTGGGTGTTGCCCCGGTCAGAACATACTATAAAGAAGATGACTATAATTTGGAAAAACCGCAAAAAATAATTCCATTTGTAGTATACTTTAATTAACATTCTTAAGGTAACCTTAATATTGAAAGATTCAAAAGATAAAAATAAATTAGCATACTCTGAAGGTTGGCTGTCAATAAGTGTTAACATCGTTTTGTTCGGTTTAAAATATTGGGCAGGCATTGTTTCCGGTTCGATTGCTCTCATATCTGATGCATGGCATTCATTAAGCGATTCAATCAGTTCGATTGCTATAATTGTCGGAATAAAAATATCTTCAAAACCACCTGATAAACATCATCCGTATGGTCATGGGAGGGCTGAACTTATCACATCTTTAATAATTGGAATATTATTGGTAATTGTTGCAGTTAAACTCATAATTGATTCGATAGCAAACCTGAAAGATCCCGGACAAACAGAGTTCGGGACATTAGCAATTGTTATTATTATTGTGTCAATTATTATAAAAGAATTGTCAGCACAATATGCTTTTTATACAGCAAGAAAAACCGGATTTATCTCATTAAAAGCTGACGGATGGCATCACAGAAGCGATGCCGTATCTTCAGTATTGATTTTAATCGGCATCTTTATAAGTCCCTATTTCCCTCTTGTTGACGGGATTTTAGGCATTATTATTTCTTTATTTATTCTTCACACAGCATTTTCAATTTTAAAAGAAACCGCAAGTGCAGTTCTCGGTGAATCTCCTGATGCCGTATTTATCAAACAATTGAGTGATACGGCAAATAATTCTGCCGGCTTTGATCTTAAGTTACACCATGTTCATATGCATAAATACGGCAGACATACAGAGGTTTCTTTTCACATTTGTCTTCCTGAAAACATGACTGTTTCGGAAGCGCATAATATTGTAAAAAATATAAAAACAGACATTTTTAAACAAATGCAAATTACAGTTACAACTCATATTGATCCTGATAATGAAGAAATCAATTTGGAAAATTATCAAAATTAAATATCTTTGTATCTTAATATTTATTTATATACTAAAATAATCATTATGAATAAAAAGATCACGATTATTGCTGTTATCTTATTTACAATCAATTTTAGCTTTGCTCAAATAACCGATAAAGAAGACGATTTAAAAACTTTAAGCAGTGATACAACTGACGGCTGGGAAAAAGGGGGAGTATTTTCTTTGACTTTTGGGCAGGCAAGTTTTTCAAATTGGGCTGCAGGAGGTATTAACTCTTTTTCCTTTAATGCGTTGGGAGGTTTATTTGCAAACTATAAAAAAAATAATTTAACTTGGGATAATACTCTTGATCTCGGATACGGCTTTCAAAGACAAGGGAAGGATGATAATGTAAGTAATTTAAAAACAGATGATAAGCTCGATTTTGCAACTAAACTCGGATTAAAAGCTACAGATAAAATTTATTATGCCGCATTAGTTAATTTTAAAACTCAATTTGCTGACGGTTTTGAATATCCTGATGATTCAACTGTTATATCCTCATTTATGGCACCCGGGTATTTGCTTACTGCATTAGGTATTGATTACAAACCAAATAAAGATTTATCAGTTTTTATTGCTCCGGTAACATCAAAAACAACTTTTGTTAACAATCAAGAACTTGCAGACATAGGTGCCTTTGGTGTTGACAGCACGAAAAACATCAGAAATGAATTCGGAGGTTATATAAAAACAGCCTATTCCAAGGAGATTTTTAAAAATGTTAGTTTTAATACAAAATTAGATTTTTTCTTAAATTATTTAGATGAGCCTGAATTTAATAAAATTGATGTAAATTGGGAGGTTCTGTTAGCTATGAAAGTCAACAAATTTATAACTGCAAATATCAGCACACAACTCATCTATGATATTGATGTAAGTAAAACAAGGCAACTAAAAGAAGTATTAGGAATAGGATTTTCTGTTAAATTTTAAGCTGAATAATTAACAAATTTTAAAAATCAATTGTTAAAATTTATTTAAATGAATTTTTTGTGGTATATTTGTATATAAAATATTTAAAAAATGATTTTTGAAAAAACTCATAACAAACCTTTTGTTAATCTTTCCGTAGAAAAATGTATATTTGAAATTAAAGGTTCATCATTTTCAAAAAGCGTTACAGAAAGATATACTGATATTCTAAAATGGATGGATAAAGAAATACCGAAACTTAAAGGTGAATTAAACTGTTCCTTTTATTTTGATGTGATAAACAGTATTTCTTACAGAAGTATTATGGAAATATTTTCTAAATTCTCACATTATCAAGAGAAAGGTAAACGTTTTAATGTTACATGGTATTATGACGAAGATGATGAAGATAATTTGGAAAATGCTGAAGATTTATCAGACGTTTTTGATATTCCCATATCAATTAAAGAAACTCAAAAGAGAGGATTAATTCCGTAATAACAGATGGTTCTGTTGTTAATCTTTTATAAAGTTTTCATCTGAATAATTAAAATCCTGTATTATAAAACTGTCTTTTTTGAATATCTCTGTAAAGTAAAAGCATGTCTTTTTCAGATTCCGGTATAAAAACAGAGGAATATTTTTTTTGTAATAATTTTTCTGCTTCTTGTTTTACAGATAATCCGGCAAAATATTTTTCACGAGTATAATTAAGGAATTTTATGATTCTGAATGCATTAAACCAATCGTAAAACCTTTTTCTGAATATATTAATATTAGGACTGTTCTCATTAATCTTTGCTAAATCTTCCTTAAAATTATTAGCTTCAAGAAATTCTGAAATTAATACATGAATATTGTCCGGTGAAAATTCTGTGAAGAACTTATCCTTTTTATCAAAGAATTGTTTTAAAATTTCAAAAACTTCAAAAT
>JAUVIG010000562.1 GCA_030592825.1 Chlorobiota bacterium
AATACCAACCGTCATCATCGGGATCCCAACCGCAAGGTCTCGCAGTGAATACAGTGAAAACAAAAACAATTGTCAGTAATTTCTTCATAGCTTTTGTATTAGTTTGTTTAAATTAATATGTTTAATAACTGAATCATCCAAATGATAAAAGATCACTCCGGAAATATCCAATTTGCTGTTTTTAAGTATATTATATGATGATATTATATCATCTTCCGAAACTTGTTCAATCTTTAATTTATATCCTTCTGATAAATATAAGCCTTCATAAAGTGTATCTTTAACCACTTTGAATAAGTTTTCATCTGTTTGCAAAAAATAATCACTGTTCTTTTTCAAGCTGTTTATTTCGGTTTTATTAATAAGCCTGTATTCATTATCGTTGTTTTCTACAACAGTTTGAGAAAAAAGCGGTAATGCAACATCTAATTCCAAAGGATAATCTGTTTTTTCATTAATGTATTGCCCAACAATTGACGGTTTTAATATGGAATTTTGTAACATGTTTGTAAGGTCTCCGACATTGTAAAGCATTAATACGCCTTTATCTACAGGAGGGACACCTGTTCTGTCCGGAAATTTTATTTGATGCAATCGTATAGTTGCCGATACCTTATAACTTTTTTTTAGATGTTTAATTAATTTAAAATAGCTGTTTGCTGTTGCTTCTGTCCAATCACAATCTAACTGAATTTCTTCCGGTATTTTATTAAAATGATATTCACTTATGCTGTTTATTAATTTACTGATTCGTTCGCTTAAGTTTTCAAGATCGGTTTCCTGTTTTAATGTTTTATTTGTTATAAAAATGACAGGTATGATGTAATATTTTTTAAAAACACTGTCAACTTCAGTTAAGACATATTCAGGATAAAGTCCGTCATCATTTATTGTACTTTTTTTTAATACATCAACATCAAAAAAATGCAAATAAATTGAACTTGCTTGAGTTTTAATTAAAGCATCATTAATCGCATCTGAAGATTTAGCTTTAGATTTCCAATAATAAAATGAAAAACCGTCTCTTTCTTTCTTATTGCATGAGATAAGAATGAATATCAGTAAAAGTAAAATATATACCGGACGCTTTATCATTACAGCAGTAAATATACAAATGATTTTAGTAAATTCAAATTGAGAAAGAAGAAAGGTTTTTTAAATTACGCTGTAGGTGCTGAATATTATGATAAAAACTCAAAACAAATTCAATTAGAAGTATTAAAATTTTATTTTTTTGATTTTCAGCACTATTTTGGATAAATTAGCATAATTTTTATTAACATTAATAATTTAAAAAATTATGAGAAAATTGCTTTTTACAATAGGAGTGATAATTTTTTGTTTAATGAACATTACTTATTCACAAAACAAAGTTAAGATCAAAAAAGATATAGCAGAAGAAAAAAAACTTGATATTACACCTATACAATCAGGTATCTTGACGCAAGAATTAAGTTATGAAATATCTGCTGATTTCCATCCTGAAAATTGGAATGTAAACGTTAGGAACATAGAAAGAAAACATGAGCAATTCCCTGAAGTACAGCTAATTAAAGAGCAAAAATTACTTCAAAAAGAAAAATATTCAAATCCTAATGCTGTTGAAGACGGAAATAAAGAAGTAACACCGGTTATCGGAGAAAATTTTCATGGTAATTCCTATAATTATTATAACCCGCCTGATAATACAATGGCAATATCAAATGGTGGTTATATTGTTACTGTTGTGAACTCTAATATTGAATATTATAATTCTAACGGAACACAATTATTTTCATCTTCTTTATCTGATTTCCTTCCTTCATCAACTGCAGTGGTTTATGATCCTGTTGTAATGTATGATTCTCATTATGACAGATTTTTTATGGTTGCTTTGCATGGTACAAGCTCAAGTGTTTCGAAAGTTTATGCTTGTTTTTCCATGACAAATAATCCACAAGACGGTTGGTGGATATATTCTCTTACAGGTAATCCGTTAGGCGATGCAAGTTGGTTTGATTATCCAAAAATTGGAGTATCCCAAGAAGAAGTATATATTACAGGAAATCTTTTTTTTGATTCTGATGATTTCAATCAAGCAACTTTATACCAATTAGATAAAGCAGCCGGATATTCCGGTGGTTCACTTAATTGGCAATATTGGTATAATATTGATTCTTCTCCGTTTACACTTAATCCGACATCATGGGGTCAACAAGGTGCAATAGGACCCGGTATTTATCTCGTTAGTAATGATTCTTATTCCGGAAACTATATTAGATTATATGATTTAACAGACTATATGGGCAACAGCCCGGAATTAAATGTTTATTCAGTTAGTACGGATCCGTATGAAGTAGGTGCAGATGCATATCAAAACGGAACTTCTACACTTTTAGACGTTGGTGATTGTCGTATATTAAGTTCTTTTTATTTAGACGGAACAGTTCATTTTGTTTTTACATCGGAACGGTCTGACAGTTATAACGGATTAAATTATAACAGATTGAATGTATCTGCATTAACTAATACATCCGGCAATTATGGTTTAGAAGGATACGATTATTGTTATGGCTCTGTTGCTTCTTTTGCATCATCCTCTTCAGACCATTCTGTTATGATTTGTTTTTTGCGAACAAGTAGTACTACATATCCGGAAGTTAGACTTGAGTTTTCTATAAAAAAACACTCGGAATTTTAAAAATCTAATAATCAGGTGATTATTAGACTTTTTTTGCATAATAGTGTAGTGGTAT
>JAUVIG010000646.1 GCA_030592825.1 Chlorobiota bacterium
AAATAATTGAAGAAATAAGAAAACGTATGATCGAAGCACAAGGTAGTGATAATATTAATTTTATTTCTAACGACTCTATATGCAGGCAAGTTTCAAACAGAGATGTTTTTCTGGAAGAATTTGCAGGCAAACATGATATTATCATTTTTATAAGCGGCAAAAAAAGTTCAAACGGAAAAATTTTATTCCAAGTTTGCAAAAATAAAAATAAAAGAAGTTTTTTTATTTCCGATTCTGACGAACTTGACAAATCTTGGTTCAAAAATAATGACTCAGTAGGAATTTGCGGAGCAACATCAAGCCCGAATTGGTTAATGGAAAAAGTTAAAGATGCAATTCAGAAATTAGAAATCTGATTTTTGAAGCCAAAAACTTTCACAAATGAATAAAAACTTACCAAAAGAAATACTCTCTTTGTTACCTTTCTTCATCTTTTTTACAATCCTTACTTGGTTTGTTTCGGATAATATATTTTTTTGGGATACAGTTCAATTGGGGTCAAGACATGCACATTATTTTTATGAAAATAATTTCAGCAGTATTCTTTTGCCTGATAGTTTTGACAGCGGTCATATACCCGGTTTCGGGGTATATTTGGCATTTATTTGGAAGATATTCGGAAAAACATTATTTGTCAGCCATTTTGCAATGTTGCCTTTTATTATGGGAATTGTTTGGCAAGCATATTTACTGTTAAAAAAATTTATTCCTAAAAAATATATACTCTTTGCATTAACATTATTTTTAGCAGATGCAACATTGTTATCCCAATTTACACTTGTAAGTCCTGATGTTCCTTTGGTTTTTTTATTTCTTACAGCATTAAATTCTGTATTAAAAAGAAATAAATTAATATTATCTGTCTCAATAGCCGGTTTGTTTCTGATAAGTATGAGAGGAATGATGGTATCTGCCGGAATATTGGTATTAGACATCATTTTTTCCGTAAATACCAAATCGTTTCAACAACTCATATTGCAACTTCTGAAAAAATCAATAATATATCTTCCTGCATTTCTGATTTTTTTAGTGTACAGCATATATCATTATAAAGTTAAAGGGTGGATCGGCTATCATGAAGACTCACCGTGGCAAAAAAACTTTGAAATCACATCTTTTGCGGGATTTTTAAGAAATATCGGAATATTAATATGGCGATTGTTAGATTTCGGAAGAGTTTTTATTTGGATTGCAGCATTAGTTATTTCAATAATATCAATAAAAACATTATTGAAAGATAAAAACATCCGTAAAATATTCTTAATTTTTCTTATAACTTTATTCAGCTTATCAATTAGTTTTCTGTTATACAGAAGTTTAACAGGACACCGCTATATCTTGCCTGTATATCTCATTTTTACATTACTTGCTTCTTATCTCATTTTTGAAAAAGTAAAAAAAGAAAAACTGAAATTTATAATATTTTCATTAGTTCTTACAGGTATGTTAAGCGGTAATTTTTGGATTTATCCCGAAAACATTTCACAAGGTTGGGATTCTACTTTAGCTCATTTGCATTATTACAAGTTAAGAAATGAAATGCTTAACTATATGAATGAGAATAAAACAGATATTAAGGAAACCGGTTCATCGTTTCCCAATCTTGCAAGTTTTAAATATTTGAACTTGAGCAATGATTTAAGTTCTTTTCAGAAAAAGGATTTAACAAATAATAATTATTTATTCTATTCAAATATTTTTAATGATTTCTCCGATAATGAAATTAAGCTGTTAAAAACTAATTTCAAGGAAATAAAAAAAATCGAATCTTTTGGTGTTTTTATAACACTAAACAAAAAAAAATCTGAGCATTAATGCTCGGGGTT
>JAUVIG010000207.1 GCA_030592825.1 Chlorobiota bacterium
ATGCTCCTAAAGTCAATAATATTAGAGATTTATAATCATCAAAAACAATCTGTAGTTCCCAAAAAAGGGATGATTGAAAGAGAAATACTACACAAAATTAAATTGAATACAGATTTGGTTATAATAATTTCGGGAATAAGAAGATGCGGAAAAAGCATTCTTTTACAACAGATTATTGCAGATAAATTACCTGATTCGTCTTATTATAATTTTGAAGACCACAAAAATATTAATTTTGAAACAGAGGATTTTTCAAAATTGAAAAGCATTTTTCAAGAAAATTCAGTAAACAATAATTTTATTTTTGATGAGATTCAAAATGTGAAGGGCTGGGAGAATTTTATAAGAACTGAGCAAGATTTGGGGAATAAAATTATCATAACGGGTTCAAATGCATCATTGCTTAGCAAAGAACTTGGCACTAAACTAACAGGCAGGCACATTTCCTACGAACTTTTCCCGTTTTCTTATTCAGAATTTTTAAATTTTAAGTCTTTACAAGCGTATAAAATTTCTTTTACAGAGTATCTTGAAAAAGGCGGAATGCCAATTTATTTGCAAAATGAAAATGAAGAAGTTTTACAACAAATGTTTTCAGATATTGTTATAAGAGATATTGTTGTGAGATACGGATTAAGAAATTCAAAAATTATAAAAGAACTTGGTCTTTATTTAATCAGTAATACCGGCAAACAAATGTCATACAGCAATTTGCGGAGAACATTTAATATCGGCTCTACAAATTCTGTTGTTCAATATATTTCGTTTTTTGAGGATAGCTATTTACTTTTTACAATATCGAAATTTAGTTACTCTCTGAAAAAACAATCGGTAAACCCAAAGAAAATTTATTCTGTTGATACCGGATTAAGTTCAGGAAATTCGTTGAGCTTTTCGAAAGACAAAGGAAGAATGTTAGAAAATGCAGTTTTCCTGTCGCTCCGAAGAAAATATAAGAATATATATTATTTTCAAGAAAAAAGAGAGTGCGATTTTATAGTGAAGCATAAAAATTCAATTATAAAAGCAATACAAGTTTGTTATGAATTAAACGATGATAATTTTGAACGAGAAACAAAAGGATTATTAGAAGCATTACATTTTTTTAATTTAGAAAAAGGTTTTATAATCACCCTAAATCAAAAAGATGAAATAAGCTCAGAAAACAAAAAGATAGAACTTATTCCGGCATGGGAATGGTGCTGTTACAATCATGAAGAATAATAAATGAAAAAATTGGCATCTTATGAAATTTACTGAACTCAAACTTAATGAGCAACTATTGGAAGCCATAAATTATATGGGTTTTGAAACAGCTACACCGATTCAAGAAAAAGCGATTCCGATTATTCTCGAAAACAGAGATATGATTGCTTGTGCACAAACAGGTACAGGTAAAACAGGAGCATTTGTTTTACCGGTTCTTAATAAACTTATCGGCAAAAAAGACAGCAGTACAGACACCTTAATAATTGTTCCGACAAGAGAATTAGCAATTCAAATTGAACAACAAATACAAGGATTCTCATATTTTGTTTCTGCAACTTCAATTGCCGTATATGGTGGTGGCGACGGCAAGGAATGGGATAACCAAAAAAATGCCTTGAAAAACGGAGTTGATATCATTGTTGCAACTCCGGGAAGATTAATATCTCATTTGAAATTGGGATATGTCAACCTAAATAATATCAAGCATTTAATTTTAGATGAAGCCGACAGAATGTTGGATATGGGCTTTATTGACGATTTGAAAGCAATCATTTCCTTTATTAAAAATAAACATCAAACCTTAATGTTTAGTGCCACCATGCCACAAAGCATTAATCAATTGGCTAAAAGGATATTACACAAGCCTGTTGAAATATCTTTGTCTGTTTCTAAACCTGCAAAAGGCATAGATCATAAGGCTTACCTTTGCTATGACGAACAGAAAGAAAAAGTATTAAATCATATTTTAATTAAACGTAAACATTACGACAGTATCATTATTTTTACTTCTACAAAAAGCAAGGTTTCTGATATTGTCAGGTCGCTTAACAGCTCCGGTTTTCAGTCACAAGGAATTTCTTCTAATCTTGATCAGGATAAACGTGAAGAAGTATTAAGAGGCTTCAGGTCTAAGCGAATACGAATTTTAGTGGCAACAGATGTAATGAGTCGCGGTATAGATGTTAAAGAAATTAACATGGTGATAAATTATGATGTACCTCATGATGCTGAGGATTATGTTCACCGTGTAGGACGAACAGCCAGAGTCAATGCGATAGGTGAAGCATTAACTTTGGTTAATCCGAGAGACATGTATAAGATGAGAAAAATTGAACAATTAATAGAAGCTACTGTTCCGAAATTTCAACCACCTGATGATATAGGTGCCGGACCGGAATGGAAAGAAGGAAAACACAGACCGAATAACAAAAGGAAATATTACAAGAAAAAAAAGAACTTTAAAGGGAGAAACACTAATAAGAAACCTTAAAATCTGCTTTTACTTTAAAAATTGGTATATAAATAACATGAAAACAGCAATAATAATTTCCATATTATTAATCATATTCGGTTCTGCCGGATATTATGTTTACATCAGAGCTATACAAGCTTTTTCTGGAACTTTTGCTACATCAATTCCGGTTCTGATATTATATATTCTGTTAATATCATCTTTTTTTCTCGGAAAAATTATTGAACAATACTCCATCGATTTTTTAAGTAATTCGCTTGTTAAAATCGGCTCTATATATCTGGGATTATTTCTGTACGCATTTCTTTTTGTTGTTTTCTTCGATTTTATTCGCTTGATAAATTACATTATCCCCTTTTTTCCTGCTACTGTTACTGCCGATTATCAAAAAACAAAACTTATTATCGGAATATTTTCGATCACTTTTATTTCTTTAATATTTCTTAACGGATATTTTAATGCCCAAACACCGAAAGTTAATAAGCTTGACATTACAATAAATAAAAGTAAAGCAAGTTTTGACACTTTACATATTGTTGCCGTCAGCGACATTCATCTCGGCACAATGGTCAATAAAACAAAAATAAAGCGATTAATATATATCATTAATGAACTGAATCCCGATTTAGTTATTATCGCCGGAGATATAATTGATGATAATATTAAAGTTGTGAAGCACTTTAAATTAGTGGAATATTTCAAAAAATTAAAGCCGAAATACGGGGTATATTCTTGTCCGGGCAATCATGAATACATAAGTAGAGCTTATAAAGATTTTGATTATTTTGAAAAAAACGGAATACACATGTTAAAAGATACTGCTGAATTAATTGATAATAAATTTTACATTATCGGCAGAGACGATATTCAAGGGAAAAGCATTGCCGGAAAAGAACGAAAATCTTTAGAAGAACTGACAAAAGATATTGATTTCAATCTTCCCGTCTTTTTATTAGACCATCAGCCCTATAACTTAGAAAAAACAGCCGAACATGCTGTTGATTTTCAGTTTTCCGGACATACACATAAGGGACAAATTTGGCCGTTTAATTATTTAACCGGATTGATTTTTGAAAAAGACTTTGGATATTTAAAAAAGGGAAACACACATTTCTACATTACTTCCGGTTACGGAACGGCTGTTATTCCTATTCGTGTAGGCAGCAATTCCGAAATTGTCAGCATTAAGGCAACCTCTAAAAATTAATTACCGGGTTGAAAATAAGCGGGCTTCTATTAATTACTTTGCATCAAGATTTTCAGCGTTTTTTATAGACGATGAAAATTTATGAAGCACTATCGGGATAATGCAAGAAAATTTGAAGAAGTATATGATAAACTCTGAAAACCCTTTGGGAACAAATATAATGACCAATCTGACTGCGTTAATTTTTTTTGCAATAGCTACGGCTATTCCAAAAAAAATATGCCTTGCATCTTGGTCATTATATTTGTTTCTTGAAAGAAATTAATTATTAGAGGTTGCCTTAAAATAACTAATAAATAAAAATTACGATTAGATATTTTTCAACGATAAATAATTACATTAATTTATATTGCCTTTTAATGCCCTGAAATAAAGATGGTTGCAATTAACACCACGAAATAATTCAAAAAAATCTTCCAAAAAATTTGTTTATTAAAAATACTGTCATACATTTGCAGTGTAATAGTATAGTAATACACTAAAACAAACATACAATGATAGAAATTAAAAATCTCAATTTCGGATACAAAAAGAACAAAAAGCTTTTTTCCGAATTGAATTTAAAACTTGAAAAAGGCAAGGTTTACGGCTTGCTCGGAAAAAACGGATCAGGAAAGACAAGCTTGCTGAAACAAGCGGCGGGATTGTTATACCCTAATTCCGGAGATATAATGCTCAATGATGAAACTCCCAAGAAAAGGAGTCCGCGATTTTTAGCAAGTTATTATTTGATACCCGAGGAATTTGAAACTCCCGGAATATCAATGAAAACTTTTATAAAGATCACGGCTCCTTTTTATCCCGGTTTTAATGAAGATGAATTTTATAAATATTTATCGGAGTTTAAATTGGAACCAAACGGAAAACTTAACAATTTGTCCTACGGACAAAAAAAAATGGTTTTGATTTCTTTCGGTTTGGCTGCTAACACGCCTGTATTAATGTCTGATGAACCTACAAACGGACTGGATATTCCGTCAAAGAGCATGTTTCGTAAGATAATGGCTTCTGCTGTTAGTGAGGGTAAGTTATTTATCATTTCAACACATCAAGTGAAAGATATTGAAGGGATTATAGATTCTGTAGTGGTTTTAGAAAACGGTAAGATAATATTTAATCAAAGCCTTGAATCTGTTTCTGAAAAATTGTGTTTTAAGACAATAAAGAATCTTGATGATGAAAATGTACTGTACCGGGAAAAGCACCTGAACACTTATGAAGCGGTTGTTAGAAATACAAATGAAGAACATTCACGTGTAAATATGGAATTGCTGTTCAATTCAATTATTGTTGAAAACAGTAAAGTTGTTAATGAATTTATTTAGAAAAAATATATAAAAATGGATAATATACAATCATTCAGTATAAAGCGGATACTGTTATTAATGCAAAAAACCGCTTATGAAAATGCCAAATTAGTTTTGATCGGTTTGGCAACTGTTTTCGGCTTTTTTTCTGTTTTTTTGTTCTTTAACGGATTAAATGACGGAGATGCTTGGGGAAAAATGCATACTTTTTATGTTGTAGGTTTTATTGTTTCGGGATTTTTTATTTCCGGAATGGCATTCACCAACTTGAGAACAAAAGAAAAGACCATGTCTTATTTGACTTTACCTGCTTCATCACTTGAAAAATTCATTTCGGAATTGCTTCTGACAACCGTTGGGTTTGCAGTGATTTATACGGTAATATTTTATATCTACAATTTTGCAGTATATTTAATCGGAACACCTTTTAATTTGGAAGTAAATTTTATTGATCTTTCAGATCATTGGGTAATTGAAGGTTTTATGTATTATGTGATTTTGCAATCAATATTTTTAGCCGGTGCTGCAACTTTCAGAAAAGCACCCTTGTTTTTTACAATATTTACAGTATTTATTGCAGGAATTGTTATTATGATTTTTGTAATGATCATTTCTTTGGGTTTCAAAGAATATCTTGAAAGTTCAGATATTGTTAATTTTCAATTTGACGGTAGTGATTATGATATTGAAGCCGATATAGAAAATCACTTTTTGGTAAGATTCCCGAAATTTATGTTTTATTATTTAACAGCCCCGATTTTTTGGCTGGTCACTTATTTGAAATTAAAAGAAAAGGAGGTATAAAATGAACTTTAGAGACGACAAAGCGATATATCTGCAAATTGCCGATTATTTTTATGAAAATATATTAACTGATGAAATGCATTCTGAAGACAGAATACCGTCAGTAAGAGATTTGGCGGTTGAAACAGAAGTTAATCCTAACACGGTTATGAGAACTTATAAACATTTGCAGGACAATAACATAATTTATAATAAAAGAGGTATCGGATATTTTATATCAGATGATGCTTTTGAAATAACACATAAAATGAAAAAAGAAGAATTTATAACAGAGAAATTGCCGGCATTTTTCAAATCAATGAAAAATCTGAATATTAGTATTTCAGAAATTGAAAAATTGTTTAGTGATTATTTGAAATCAACTGATGGTAAAGAACCCGGCAAAAAATAACAAAGTTTCAAAAATATTGAATCTAATTTCTAAATTCAAACAAATGAAAACAAGTAATATCATATTATCAGCCGTTTTTGCTTCAATATTGATCTGGGTATTTGTCGCATTTATAACAGCCAAAGCAAAAATTACAGAATTCATTGAGCAACATCCGGAAATTGTTAAAGAAAAAAAAGAAGATATAAAACGTGAAACTGTTCAATTGGAAGTATTTCATACCATAGTAGTGAAAGGAGAGGGCGATCTTTTCGTTGAGCAATCAGAAGGATATACTTTTAATCAATTCATTGATGAAAATAACACGGCAGAAGTGAGAAATGATACATTATTCATAAATGTAACAGGTAAAAAATGCAGATTGAATGTGAATGAGATCAGCAATGTGCTCACCAAAGATGAAGTTTGGGTGGAAATTTCCGATTTGGAAACAGATACTTTTAAGATCTTCACAACAAATGATTCTCATTTGAAGATCAATGACTTAAAAGTTAAATTTTTGAGTTTAACTTCTGAAAAAAATTCAAAAGTTGAACTTCGAAATGTCAATTATAAGAATACCAAAGCCGAATTTTATATTCGGAACTTCTCTGAAGTTTCCATTGATGACACAAAGGGGATGGCACTTTCTGTAAAGAAAGATCCGCAAGCAAAGTATGAAGATGATTAATTA
>JAUVIG010000456.1 GCA_030592825.1 Chlorobiota bacterium
AAATAATTGAACTGTGAAATAACAGTCCCTACAAATAATTGATTTTTCTTACCGCTTATACATTGAATATCTGATGATTTCAATTGTTTTCCTTTTCTCAATATCTTAATATCCGCAGCCGGCATATGATAAATACCGTTATCTGTTGTAGAGAACCAATATCCTCCTTCCCTGTCTTCCAAAACTGATGTTACACTACGATTATCCAGCAGATGATAAACCGGTTTGGTATTTGGGTTTGCATTTTTATAACAAAACACACCGTTTTTTACAGTACCTATCCATAAATTGTTTTCGGAATCAACACTAATCCATGCCGGAGTGTATTTTAATTGGTGTTTCTTGATGATTTTATTCCCGCTTACTTTATAAATTGTATTTGATCTTCTGTAGAATATTATATCTCCCTTATTATCGATAATAACCGATCTTATCAGATCTGTCGGGCAGTTATGATTCTCAATAATTTCGGATGTATCATCATATATAATCTTTGTTCTGTTTGATTCAGATGACTCACCGGAAAGTCCGAAAGCACCACAGCCCTTTTTTACATAAATTAATTCCGTTTCATCGGATGTATCATTATTAAACTTTTCAATTTTTCCGTCAGCAGCAATTTTAAAAGCTTCATAGAAATTCTGAGAATAATAAATATTATCCAAGTTATCTATGAAAAACGATTGTTTAGGCGGAGGCTTATAAATATATTTTATTTGTTCTCTGAGTTTGATATTATGTTTAAAAATATAAATGCTGTCTTCACAGAAATAAGACAATTGAGATGAAAAAGGTATAAACCAGATTCTTCCTTTGTAATCTTCATATATTTCAAGTACTGTATTATCAGGCAATCCGTGCGAACAGTCAAACCCTTGAAAAATATAACCATCATACCTGCTTACGCCAAAATCGGTTGCAATCCATATATAAGCTTTAGAATCCTGAAATACATGATAGGTTTCGCAGGTCGGCAATCCGTCTTTAATTGAATAGTTTTTTAAATACGGCGATTGAGATTTTAATAAAAATGCCTGAATAACAAATAAAAAAAATAATATGAATTTTTTAATAAGCATTGATAAAATTTGAAATTAATTAATACGAAATTATGAATTATTTTCAATACAATATGATTCTTCTGTTATTTTACAGAAATATTGGAATGCCGAAATATTGATTATTTTCACTTTTCTGATAAAAAAATTGCTTTTATTCCAAAGCAAGACATTTAATGCAGAAAATAATCATAATACTTGAAAAAAATTTGCTTTATTAACTAATTTTTAGTATATTAAAAGAAAATCAAATAATAATTATTAAAACTCTATACCATGGAAAAAGAAGCAAAAAAAATCATCCTTATTCCTACAGATTTTTCTGAAGTTTGTCAATATGCCACAGAACACGGTCTTATTTTAGCTAAAGCCATGAAATATGAAGTTACACTTCTGCACGTTATCAATAAAGCTACTCATAAATACCTTGATGAAGAGAATCTTGATAAAGATTCCATTAAAGTTATGATGAAAAAAACAGCCAAAGAGTACACAGAAAAATATGGTGTTCCGGTTAATGTTCGTATTTCACAAGGTAAACTTTTTGAAAAAATTAAAAAGATCAATAAAAAGATTAAACCAAAATTGATTATTTTGGGTACTCACGGTAAATTAGGTTTCCAAAAAATTGCAGGAAGTTATGTTTTAAAAGTAATAACATCAACAAAAACACCAACTGTAGTAGTCCAAAAAAAATCAAATATTGCGGGTTATAAAAATATTGTATTCCCTATTACTTCATCAACAAAAGACAGACAAAAAGTTTCATGGGCCGTTACAATTGCAAAAACATTTGGTGCAACTGTCCATTTGATTCCTAAATTTGAATCTGAAAAGTATCACAAAAAAAGAATTATAAATGTAACTAAACAGATCAAGGATTTTATGACTGAATACGGAATTAGTTTTGTTGATAAAGTTTCTTCACCGGAAGCAGGAAACTTTGCAAAGCAAGTTATTGATTATGCTGTTGATAATAATGCTGATCTTATTATGACATTAGTTGATAAAGATAAGACATTCGTTTTTGCATCTTGGGATGAACAAATAATTTTCAATTCATCACAGATACCGGTTATCTGTATAAATCCTATACATACAAAGAAATCGGCATGGGCCGGAGCATGGTCATAAACAAAAAAGGTACTACCGCGAATTTTACGGAATATCAATTATCCGTTAAAATAACAATAGAACCAATTTTTTCATATTGCCGGAATCAGAGATTGCAACAATTGCAATCTCTTTTTTTTACGGCAACTTCTGTTTGTTTTTATCAGATTATTTGTGAATACTGTGTTTATAACAAAAATACAATTAATTTTGGTCATTTTCAAAGTACTGTTTAAAGACAAAATAAGATGAAAAAACAATTATTCGGTAAAACATTAACAGAAATAAAAGACATCATTAAAAGTTATAATCTTCCCTTATATACAGCAAATCAAATTACAGATTGGTTATATAAAAAAGATATTCATTCCATTGATGAAATGACAAATATCTCAAAGAAAACAAGAGATATTTTAAAAAAAAATTATGATATTGGTTTAAATTCACACATCAATGTTCAAAGTTCTGCTGACGGCACTAAAAAGTATCTTTTTAAAGCAAGCAAACATTATATTGAAGCAGCTTATATACCTTCAAAAGACAAAGCAACATTATGTGTTTCATCGCAAGTGGGATGTAAATATGCCTGTGAATTTTGTATGACCGGAAAACAAGGTTTTCAAGCGCATTTAAGTACAAACGAAATACTGAATCAAATTAAAAGTTTGCCTGAATTTAATAATTTAACAAATATTGTCTTTATGGGAATGGGCGAACCTTTTGATAATCTTGATGAAGTTTTGAAAAGCTTGGAAATTATGACCTCCGACTACGGCTTTGCATGGAGCCCTAAAAGAATTACGGTATCCACAAACGGAATTATTAAAGGTTTAAAACGTTATTTAGACGAAAGCAAATGTAATTTGGCAATAAGTATTCATACACCTTTTAATGACGAGCGATTAAAGATAATGCCTGTGCAAAAAACAAATCCAATAAGTGAAGTATTAAGTATTGTAAGAAATCATCACTTCGGCAGACAAAGGCGAATTTCTTTTGAATATATTATGTTTAAGGGGTTTAACGACAGTATGGAACATGCCGATAAGCTTGCGAAGAAAGTCAGCGGTTTTTGGGCAAGAGTAAATCTGATTCGTTTTCATGAAATACCCGGAACTGATTTGAAAGGAACTGATGAGAAAAGTATGGAAAAATTCAGAGACAGATTAAATGAAAGAGGAATAACAGCAACAATCAGAGCATCAAGAGGACAAGATATTGATGCTGCTTGCGGACTTTTATCTACGAAGAAATTAATATAAACACCGTGCCACGCTGCAGTGTGTTACGGTTACAAGCAAAATTGAATTAAAATTAAAAGTTTGGTGTGAAAAAGGCATTATTCAAAATATCTTCAATA
>JAUVIG010000503.1 GCA_030592825.1 Chlorobiota bacterium
AGAATATTTCTTTGATGAAAATTTTAGTCTCGGCGGAGAATTCGGAATAAGACATTTTAATTTTAAATATAATGAAAGAGATGACGGAGATGAAACTGATATCAGGATAAATATTAGCCCGACTTTTTCAAAAATTTCGTTGAATTACTATTTTTAGATATTAATAACCCCTATAATTAAAAACCGTATCAGCAAAATTTGTGCTTCGATTGATACGGTTTTTTTTTATTTCTGAAATATATCAAAGTAAAGAGTAAGGAAGATTTTTTTGTTACTATTCTGTTACTTGGAAAAAGAAAAAGCCCTATACTTTAATAAGATATAGAGGCTTTTGTAGTAGCGGGGGAAGGACTTGAACCTACGACCTTCGGGTTATGAGCCCGACGAGCTACCAACTGCTCCACCCCGCAATATATTTTTTTGTAGATTGTTCGGTTTTTAAGGTTTGCAAAGATATGACTTATTTTTTTAATGTCAAATTTTATTTACCCTTTTTCTGTATTTTCTTTTTCCCCTTTATTTAAAACCGGTAGTAAAATAACAGATAATACTCCCAGAATAATCATCATCAAAGTCATTGATTCATGAGATGCTAAAGCAAAGGCATTTGCATCTGATTTACTTACTCCGTAAACCATTAAAGTAATTCTCACAGCAAAATGCCATGAACCAACACCTCCGGGAGACGGGAAAACCATACCAAAGGCTGACATCACAAATACAGTTAAACCTGTAAGTAATGTCAAATGTTCAGTAAACTCAAAACTCCAAAATACAATATAGATCATTAAAAAATACATTACCCAAATAAAAACAGAGTGTGCAATAAACATAAACTTGTGTTCCATTTTTAAGATGCTTTTAACCCCTTCCAAAAAGTTTAAAATTATATCTTTCAGTTTGCTGTATAATTTCGTTTTCTTAAGTTTTGACCTGAAAATATATATTAAGAATATAAGAAAAACAAAGAATATTACAATCCCTATCAGAATTGGAGTAGAAGATAAGATTTGTTTAATATTTTGTTCAATTCCGGGATTATTCTCCATTAATCCGGTAACAACATGAAATTGAGTAAATAACACAACTGCCAGTAATATAAAAAGCAATATGAAGTCAATTATTCTTTCAATAAACACTGTCCCCAGTAATTTTGTAAAAGGAACATTCTCTGTTCTGTTCATCACACCACATCTTATTACTTCTCCTGAACGAGGAATAAGAATGTTTGACAGATACATAATCATTACAGAAAAGAATGAATTTATAAATCTTGGTTTATAACCTAAGGGTTTTATTAAAATATTCCACCTTAAAGCTCTGCTGACATGGCTTAAAATCCCCAGTATCAAGGATACCCAAATCCATGTATAATCAGCTTTTAAGAGAGCGTCCTTAATTTCGGACCAATCTTGATCTTTATATACCCACCAAAAAATGAAAATCCCTACTGAAAAAAACAGCAGGAATTTAATTATGTTTTTAAATCTTTTATTCAAATGTATCTGTTTTATTTAATTGCAAATGTAAATAATTATTAATAACAGAAAATATTTTTTATCTAATGATTATGGTTTTATAAAAGATCAGGGTCATATTTTAGTATTTTCATTACTGCATCTTTGTATGTTCTGCCAATAGGTAACTCATTTTCCGCAATAAAAATTACTCGCGAGTTAAATGATTTTATTTTATTGACTGAAACTACAAAAGATTTATGAATTCGGATGAATTCATGATCTTTTAATTTTTCATCAATTTTACTGATTGCTAACTTAGTCATAACGGAATTATCTTTAGTATGCACTTTAATATATTCTCTGAAGCTTTCCAGATACAGGATATCATCTAAATAAATTTTATGAATAGTTTTGTCTTCGTTGAAATATATAAAGGGTTTTCCTGTTTTTTGTGATTCTTCAAATACCTGGATGTCTGTATCTTTCTGTTGTTTATAAAACTTATTCATAGCCTTATAAAAACGATCAAACGATACAGGTTTTAACAAATAATCAACAATATCATATTCATAGCCTTTTAAAGCGTAATTACGATAAGCTGTAACAATTATTACTTTAGGTTGTTTTTTCAGAGATTTCAGAAACTCAAAACCTGATATCTTTGGCATTTCAATATCAAGAAAAATAAGATCAATTTTATTATCTCTTAAGAGTTTATCTGTTTCAATTGCATTACTGCATTCACCAACAATTTCAACATCGTCAAAACTTTGCAGATGATTTTTTATAACCTTAATTGCCAAAGGTTCATCATCAACTATTATACATTTTGTTTTCATGAAAAATCTATTATATTTTACATCAAAGATAAAGAAAACATATAATATATTAATCAAATATTAGATATTTTCAACTGCTGAAAACCTTTATTCATCAGTTAATTAATGTTTTTGGTTGATTCTTTGATTTTGACATAGATCGGCTTTCTTAAAAAACTGTGGTTTTTTCTTGTAGAATTATACATTGAAAATTTTCACACAGAATTCACAGATTTTCACAGAATATTTTCTGTGTTATTCTGTGGAATCTGTGCGATATTACATATATCAATAGCGTATGCTAAAGATCTGTATATAAAGATGTGGCAATTAGACCGGTATAACTTCAATATTTGCATCAAGAGTATCAGCACCGTAAGGATAAGAAATATGTATGTTGTAATACTTATTTTTTACAAGTTCAATCGGGTTCTTTAAATAAATAACTTCCGGATTATAAAGAAACTTTGTACGCTCTGTTTCAATACTGTTACTTAATTGAGCTTTGCTTGTTATTACAACGGCATCAGCTGTTCTTGTTTTCCTTGCTCTTACTTTAACTGTTGAATTAACATTTGGTTTTACGGGATTTGTAAGGTCTATGACATCATATCTTTCTTTTGTCGAAACAGGTTCATCGTCTGCCAACATTAATGATCTGCTGTCAGTATCAATTCTTACTCCGTATAATATTTCATGTGCATCCAAAAGTTGAATATAGGATTCAATTTTGCTCGGTATTATTTGTGTTTTAGGTTTAAAATATTGACGTAAATGATTAATAACTTGAACTTGCGGCTCAAAAAATTGTCCGGTACAAAGTAACTCACAAATAACAACATCCGGCTTTTCAGGTAATTCAACTTTTGAGGCATCACCCGGTATCACTTTTATTATATG
>JAUVIG010000485.1 GCA_030592825.1 Chlorobiota bacterium
ATCATATGTTCAATATCTATATCCAATTCTTTTGAAAAGGATTCTTGAATTAACATATAACTCTCTGCAACATTTCCTGAATTTTTCAGTCCTGTGATATTTGACAGTATCTTACCGAGAACACGACCAAGTTCTTCAATTTGTTTCATCAAATAGTCCTTTTGCTCATACATAACTTTAAATTTCAGATTTTAATAATATTTATACAAAGAAAAAGAAAAATGAGTAATTTTGCACTCTCATTAATCTTTTATTATTTTATAATATGGAAAACTTTTCAAATGATTGGTTTTTTATACCACTTTTAATTAATCTGATTTTATTGGCTTTTGTTCGCTATAACGATAAAGATTATATATTGCAAGTACTGATTTCTTCAATAAATTACGGAACTTCTTATAAATTACATCAAGAGAATAAGAATATTAAACAGAAATCAGCATTCTTATTATCGACTTTGTCTCTTATTTCTGTTACAGTTTTTTCCTTTCAATTGATCAAATTTTATTTACCTGATTTTTCAAATTACAATCCATTATTAATTATCGTACTTATATTTGTTTTTCTGATTTTATTGGTTTTGTTGAACAAATTAATTAATATAATTATCGGAATTATATTTATGCAGCAAGATATTGGTGCCGAATACAATCATAATATTGATTTTTTTAATCAATCCGCAGGTTTAATTTTATTTCCCGTTTGTGTTTTAATTATTTATTCAAGCATCCCTGTTATAAGCATTTACATCGGACTTTTTTCATTAATCGTAATTTATTTATTAAGAATTATTCGATTTATAAAAATAAATTTCAACAAACAGATAAATATTTTCTATATGTTTTTATACCTTTGCAGCGTCGAAATAATACCTATTATTTATTTATTAAAAACACTTATTGTCTTTTAAGTAGTTTAGGATTGTATTTATTACCTGAAATAAGCAACAGTGATCTTCGATAATCAGTCAATTCGGGTATAACTTAAATTTTTATTCTATGATTAAAAAAATTTTAGTTTCGCAACCAAAACCTCAAAACGAAAAATCCCCCTATTTTGATTTGGCAAAAAAATATAAAGTTGATATTGATTTTAAGCCATTCACAAAAGTAAACGGATATGATGTAAGAGTATTCAGAACACAAAAAGTTAATATTCTTGAACATTCTGCAGTTATAATTACCAGTAAAACTGCAGTTGATAATTATTTTAGAATAGCAGAAGAAATGAGATTAACCATCCCGATTTCAATGAAATTTTTTTGTGTTACTGAAACAATTGCATATTACCTCCAAAAATATATCACATACAGAAAAAGGAAAATTTTTTATTCTGAAAAGACCTTTGATCAATTACTTGAGATCATGGCGAAACATAAGAATGAAAGATTCTTGCTTCCTGTAGCAAAGGTTCATAAGGCAACAATTACAAAAAAATTAAGAAAAGAAAATTTCAGTTTCTCTAAAGCAATTATGTTTGAAACTGTAAGTGCAGACCTTTCAGATCTTAAAGATATCTATTATGATATTATTGTTTTTTTCAGCCCTGCAGGAATAAATTCATTATTTGATAATTTTCCGGATTTTAAGCAAAACGGGAAAATTATAGCTTCATTGGGTAAAACTACTGCAAATGCAGTGAAAAAAGCCGGTTTGAGATTGGATATAAATGCTCCTACAAAAGAATTTCCTTCAATGACAATGGCTATTGAAAAGTTTATCAAAGAACATAACAAGTGAAAAAACAAAAATATTCGTTTTCAAAAAACGAAAGAATAAAGAGTAACAAAGAAATATCCCGTATTTTTAATAACGGGATTTTTCTTTTTACAAAAAATATTTCTCTTGTTTATTTATGCTCAAAAGATACAGATCAAAAAATTAATCAAATTGCTGTCAGTGTTCCGAAAAAGAAATTCAAGTCGGCTGTAAAAAGAAACAAAATAAAGCGGCAAATAAAGGAAGCATACAGATTAAACAAATCAATCATTTATGATTATTCCGATAAAAACAGTATTTGGTTTAAAATGATATTCATTTACAAATCAAAATCCATCCCGACATATAAAACGATTTATTCGGAAATTATTGAATTGTTAAAAAAAATGAGAGATCGACATTAATCGACCTCTCAAATTCAGCTTATAAAATATCTAATTATTATTTCATTAAATGCCCCATAAATAAAATACTGTTCGTTGAATTTTCCTTTATTAAGAAAATAAAAGGGTGATCAGCTTTAAATTCAATTTTATCATCCGGATTTACAGATGTTACACGTTTCATCACAACTGCTGTAGCTGCGGCGGCTTCTGTACCGGATTCATCAACATTTATAAAAGTTTGATGAATTATTTTATTAATTTTAACCGATTCTTTATCTATACAAACCATACCTGAAAAATCAGCCTTGTCTGTAAAAGCTTTTTTCATTCCTGCATCATATAAAATCCTTGCTAAATCTTCTTTATATTCAATCTTAAACTTCGGAAGGCTTAAACTGATATTCTGAAACTCTGCTTTTTTTAACAGATCATTATAATAAGAACAGTTAATTGTTTTTTGCAAGTTTGCGAATTGATCCGGACTGTCAGGTAATATAATAATCATTGAGGCTTTTTTGTCTTTGTACGGTATTTCAAGAATCTGAACACTGTCTCCTTTTGCATAATTCATTCTCGAAGATAAATGCATGAAGTCTTTTTCAGTTTTTCCGTTAACGGAATAAAATGTATCTTTTTTTGTATTTTTTTCATTAAAGGTTTTATTCCATTGTGCTAAAAAGTAAACAGCATTAACCAAAACCATTTTTGTATCATAATCTAATGCACTTATATCCAACAAATCTTTTATTTTATTATTGGTTTTTTTTGCTGTCCAACTGTTGATTCTCTTTCTTGTATTTTCTCTGTTCCCCTCATCTTTGAAATCAACTGATTCAATCGGAGCATTATAATATGTTTTTATAGTATTAAAATATGATTGCAGGAAATCAAAATCTTTTTGTGCCCAAATTGAATTTGCAATATTAAATGTATAATGCTTAATATCTTTTGATTGCTGAGTTCTTGAAATAATATCATGAAAATCTTTATTAATCATTTTATTATCAAGAGGAAAATGCATTATTTCCGACATCTCTTTTCTTGTTTTTTCTTTTGCACCTTCATAAGTCATTGCCAATGCTGTTGAAACACTGAACGGAGATATGAATAAATTTTCGTTATTTACATTTAAATAAGAATAAAAATCAAAACAAAATTAATTATTATTATCGACTTGCTTTGAAAAATCTTGAGCAATAATAATTTCAGCCATAAA
>JAUVIG010000028.1 GCA_030592825.1 Chlorobiota bacterium
AGTTTTGACAAATTTATTGGTAAAATATATTATCGGACTTGATTTTATGAAAGAAATAATTTCAGTCATTAAAGAATCCGGAATTAAGAATATTATTTTGATTGCAGTAACTTTTTCGGGATTATTTATAGGATACAGAATTCTTCATTTTTTAATGCGATTTAAACTTTTTAACAGAATTATTGCATATACATCCTTAACACATTACAAGTTTTGGCGTCGTTATAAATTAAATAAGCCAATAGTTCAGCAGAAAAGCAGAACAGATTTGTAAGTCGGATAAGGAATATTAAATTTATTTAACATTTTTTTGAAAAAATTTGGCAATAAAAAATTTAATCTTACTTTTGCATCCGCTAATCAACAAAACGGTCCGTTCGTCTAGAGGCTAGGACGCCGGGTTTTCATCCCGGTAACAGGGGTTCAATTCCCCTACGGACTGCAAATTTTTTATTTAAAAAGATATAATGGCAACTCATCAATCTGCAAAAAAGAGAATCAGACAAAACGAAAAAAGAAGATTGCGAAACAGATATTATGCTGTAACAACAAGAAATGCAATCAGAGATTTAAGAGCAAAAACTGATAAAAAAGAGGCGGAAGAAATGTTGCCTGATATTTCAAGTATGCTTGACAAATTAGCAAGAAGAAATATTATTCATAAAAAGAAAGCATCGAATTTAAAGTCGAAATTAACAAAGTTTACTACTACCTTATCATAAAAAAATATTAAAAGAATTATAAAAAGGTCTTTCCGGAAGGGAAGACCTTTTTTGTTTTAGATTACAGAAAATATTTGTTATTTGAAGTTCAACTTTGTCGAAGTTATGAGCTTTTGTAAAGTTTGCTATTCACTAATCTCCACCAAGCTTTCATCCCCCTTCTTATAAATATCCGGGATTACCGGTAATTTGTTTTTACCTTTTTTAAAGCTTTTCATAAATTCAATTATTGCAATCCACTCTTTGGCTTCTTGTATGCCGGCTTTGTTGGGGTCGAGGTCAATTAATTGGGTTTTCATATCGGTTATTGGATTTCCGTCTTTATCTTTCGGAATAACTTTAATTAATCCGTGGCTCATTTTTTTAATTTCACCGATAAAACTTAACAGATAGGTATTTGCAGTAATGCTGTACAGTTGTTTGTTCTTTTTTGAAAAATCCAATTCTTTTCCGTTCAATTCAATTTTTTGTACTTTTCGAAGCATGCCTTTATTCGGTTTAATGTATATTTTTAATCCTGATGTGTATAAATAAGCGCTGCCTCCTTTGGCTCTTGAGATAATTAATATTTCCATAAGTTTTTTAACTTCTTTTGCACTAATGTAAATTTTTGCCAAAGGATAACCGGGTATGTCGTCGTAACCTTTTCCGAGTGACATTACTCTGAAAATATCGGGAACAGTGATAATTCCTCTTTTGCCTTTCAGAATGTTTTCCCGAATAGTTCCTGAAGTTACAAGACTGAAATCTGTATCAATACCGTTTTGTTTCAAATAATATTTATCGGCATCAGCAATAAAAGGTCCCAAATTGCTTTTCTTTAAATTCCTGTAATCAACGGTCAAATCAAAGTTTGTTTTGGCAACACGCATATCATATCTTAATCCTGTTTTTGATAAATACTTTTGATTGATGAATTTTATTTGTTTTTTTATTTTATCATGGAAAAATACATCACCATCAATTTTGTCATCAACAGGTATAAGACGAAAATCAAATTTCGCTATCTTTCCGTTTTCAACTTTCAGTTTTATTTCTCCGACATCAGTAACATAACTTCCTGTTTGAACAATATAAGTATTATTAATTTTAATAGGTTTCGGTGTTTTAACATGTGTGTGTCCGCTGATAATTATATCAATTTCGGGAACTTTTTCAGCTAAATCAATATCTTCGCCAATGTACGATTTGCCGTCTTCGGAAGGAATAATACCGCTGTGAGACAAGCAGATAATAATATCAACTTGTTTTTCATTTTTAAGATAATTTGCAATTTTTTTAGCTGACTTATCATATTTTTCAAAACTAACAGGCTTGCTTGCAGGTGCAACATCTGCTGCATCAATACCCATTAATCCGATTATGCCGATATTCAGACCGTTTTTGTTAATAATTATGTGAGGAAGAATATTGCCGTTTTTATACAATTTTTCCAAACCGTCATCAGCTTTCGAATCTTTATTAAAAATTATATTAGAAGCAACAATTGTAGGATATCCGCCTTTTTCCTTTGCCGCATACAGGATTTTGCTTAATGCTTCAGGTCCGAAATCAAATTCGTGATTGCCGAGAGTTATAACATCATAACACATCTCTTTCATTAAATTAAGTTGAAAGCCTGTTTCTTCTTCAGCTACATGAAATAAACTTCCCATTAAGAAATCGCCTGCATCTACAATCAGTGTTGCATCTTCGTTTTTTTCTTTTGCTTCTGCAAGAATTGTTGCAAGCCGTGCAAAACCGCCTAATGTATTATCATTGTCTGTTATCAGGGGGCTGTATTCACTTTCAGGTCCGTAACCTGTCAACATTGAATGTATATCGTTAGTATGCAAAATGGTCAACTCTTGAGCAAATGATGTGAGTACAGTTAATAATAAAGTAATTGTAATCAGTAATCGAAAAGTGATTCCGGTTTTCATTTTAATTGTTTTTTTTAGATGAAAAATATAATACAATATTAATACATAAGACCGAAAATGACAAAGTTTGCATCGAATTTATTTCGGTGTTTAAATAAAATTAATATTTATTAACATAAGTATAAGATAATATTGTTGTGATTTTACGTTATAGCTTAAATATTTGCTTATAAAAAAAGATATACTTTAACACCAAAGGTTCTGATTCAATATTAATTTATTTTATCATTATTAAAAAGAATGTAGAAATAGATCTAAATTATTTTTTCGATAAAATATCAGCAGAGCTTAAATAAAAATAAAAAGATGATGTTAAAGCAATTATTTTTCAGTGTATTCTTCAGTTTGATATTTGTGAATTCTTATTCGCAAGATTATACCGTAAACGGAACGGTTAAAGATAAAAAAACAAATGATCCTGTTATTGGTGCGGCAGTTTTTCAGTTATATCGAACAGATAACGGAACAGCAACTGATACAACAGGTTTCTTCAGTTTAGATTTTACTAAAAAGAAAGTATTAATAAAAGTTGCGTATATTGGTTATAAAGATACAATTTTAGAGATGTCTTTAATTAGTGATACAACTCTGACTGTTTTCCTAAAGTCTGAAACAGAGATTGAAGAAGTTGAAATTGAAGATGATGAGATTTTTTGGAAACCGGATGATAAAGGTATTAAAGGATTATCAAAAGAAATAAAAGCGGAACTTGCTGATATTGAGGAAGATATTAAAGCAAAAGATATCATTATTCCTCTTATCTCAAAACATGAAAAACCCGGTAGTCTTAAAGATATATATTTAAGAAACGGACAAGGATATAATCAGGATTTAATATTTTTGGACGGTGCAAAAATCTACAGATCAAATCTGATTTTTGATTTTCTCCCTTTTATTAATGATGAATCTATAAAAGATTTTGATCATTATTACGGTAATTATCCGGCAAGATTCAGCGGGCAAATGTCTTCAATATTGGATATTGCCGTAAAGAAAGGAAGTTTTAAAAAATATTCAGCTAATATTAACTTAAATTTTGCAGGTATGGGAATATCTGCAGAAGGGCCTGTATTATTTGACAAATCATCTTTTTTTATATCGGCAAGGAAAAGTTATTTTAATAATTCTTATTCAAAATTATTTATGACAGATAATACTGCCGGAAATGAATATTGGGCACAACCGGCATTTTTTGATCTTAATTTTAAATACATACATAAATTAACAGAGAATGATAAAGTGTATTTGAGTTTTTTTACAAATAAAAATGATTTAAAAACAGAAATTCATGATGAACATGAAGATTCAATAGTTTATTCATATACAAAAAAAATGAATGACGGATATACAAATACAGCAATGACATTAAACATTGAACATGTTTTTTCGCCCGATTTGATTTTGGATGCTTCATTAATATTCTCACGTTATAATTTAAAACATACCATATCCGGTGATTCTATGGGTTTGTTAAATTCTGATCGTGCATTTATCAACAGATACAATGCCGAATATATATCGGGAAATGAGGACTGTGTTTTGAAAATGTGTGTCAATCATAATCCACATCCGGAACATCATCTGAAATTAGGCGGAAGCGTTGTTAATCATCATTTTCGCCCTGTAAAAGCAGAATTAACCATTAATGATTTTGAACACTCAGTGAATATTGATACAAGTTGGAATGCAGAAGCGAGCAATGCTCAAGAATATATTGTTTATGCTGAAGATAATTTTTCTGTAAACGATGTTTTTTTTATAAATGCAGGTGTTCATTTTTCTGCTTTTAATTCAAACGGACAAGCTTTTTATTCAGTTCAACCCCGACTATATGCAGAGTACAAACTGTTTAAAGACCTTTCGTTAAATGCTTCTTATGCAAATTATAAGCAATATATTCATTATTCGGCAAATCATTCAACCGGTTTGAGTTCTGATATTTTTATACCTGCAAGTTCTGATTTATTACCTGTTGTTACAAACAGATTTGCTGCAGGTGTTGATTTTAAATTGCCGTTTAATATTTTTGTTAAGGCTGATGCTTTTTATGATAATTCAGCAAATTTGCTTGAATATAAAGACGGATACGGATTTTTTGATTATCCCGGAACAAAAGTATTAGCAGGAATGAATTTATCCGAAAGAGTTGAGTCGGTAAAATCTAATTCATACGGTATCAGAGTTTTACTGAATAAAAGCTATAAAAATTTGAGGCTGAATATTGGTCATACCATAACAAATAACGACAGGCAATTCGTGAATATTAATTTTGATGAAACTTTTCAATACAGGTATAGTAACAGACATGATTTTAAATTGAACTTAAGTTATATCATAAGTGAGAATTTCAATATATTTATGAATTGGATGTATCGTTCAGGAAATTATATTACCGTTAATAAACAATCGTATATTCCGTATAATTATAACAGCGGAACTCTCGAAACCGAAAATAATAATATTACAATTTATACTTTGGACGGAGAGTTAACACAATCATTAGGTTTCAGAAATAATTATCAACTTCCTGCTTATCATCGACTTGATGTAGGTGCAAATTATAATATAGAAAATCACACTTTCGGTATTCATATTTATAATCTTTATAACAAAAGAAATCCGGATTTTATTGATTTTAAAAACAGTGTATTTTCAAATTCCGGTAATGACAGTTTGATTAAATATTCTGTTATGCCTTTTTTCCCTACTGTAAGTTATTCTTACAGTTTCAAATAATTCTTGATTAGTCAAGATTTAACAGTATATTTACAACTATTCATACTCATTTTATTTTTAAATACATAATACTTTTTGTATTTTTGTATTGCTGATTAAATACTTGCATTATCTTATGAAGAAATATTTCAATACAACCGGACCTTGCAACAACAAAGCACATTATATGGTACCTGTTTTGGAAAGGAACAGTGAGATTATGCCTTTAATTGAACAAGGACATTATTTTGTTATACATGCTGCAAGGCAAACAGGAAAAACTACTTTGCTGAAAACACTTACAAATCATATAAACAGCAAGGACGATTATTATGCACTGTATTGTTCACTTGAATCTGTGCAAGTCTTTACTGAACCGGAAAAAGGCATAAAGGAGATACTTAATAATCTGAAAAAGGTAATAAGATATTCAAAAATACCGAATAAAGAAAAATTTGCTGAAAATACAGAAAATGAAACTGCAAGTACTTTAATTAGTGTTGCCTTATCAGATTTTTGCATTATCCTTAAAAAACCCTTAATTATCTTTTTTGATGAAATTGACGGTCTCGAAAACGGAACATTAGTTACATTCTTGCGTCAATTGAGAGACGGTTATATCAGCAGATACGAAATACCCTTTGTTTACAGTATTGCACTTGTCGGCTTGCGTGATGTGAGAGATTATAAAACAAAAATAAGAGAAGGCCGCAACACTCTTGGTTCTAAAAGTCCGTTTAATATTGTAAGAGAATCTCTTACTTTAAAGAACTTTACATCAGAAGAAGTAACACATTTATATAAACAACATACCAATGCTTCAGAGCAAATATTTAAAAAGTCGGCAATTCAATATATTAATGAGCAATCATGCGGACACCCATGGCTTGTAAATGCTGTTGCATCAGAATGTATTGTAAAGTTATTAAAAAATGACTTTTCAAAACCCGTAACCAAAGAATCAGCAGAGCAAGCAATTCAAAATATCATCTTGCGAAGAGACACACATATTGACAGTCTTATTGATAAACTAAAAGAAGATAGAGTTCGAAAAATAATCGAACCGGTTATTTTAACAACTGAAAAATCTTATATAAATTATAACAGTGATGATTTGCAATATTGCATTGACTTGGGTTTAATAAAAAAAGAAAAAAGTTTATTGAAACCTGCAAATCCTATATATACCGAAGTAATTATCAGAGAACTTTCACATAATACACAGTCGCATTTTGAAACTGATATTAATAATGTATGGATAAATAATTCAGGTGAAATTGATATGGAAGCTTTGCTTAAAGCATTTCAACAATTTTGGCGTGAAAACAGCGATATTTGGATAGAAAAATATCAATACAAAGAAGCTGCTCCGCATCTTATCTTACAGGCATTTTTGCAAAGAATTATTAACGGCGGAGGTGATATTTTACGAGAATATTCTTACGGCAGAAAACGAATAGATTTATATGTCAGATACGGCAAAAACAAATACCCTCTTGAATTGAAACTGCATTACGGCAAAAAAACCAAAGCCGACGGTTTAACACAACTTGCCGAATACATGGACGGATACGGTGAAAAAACAGGCTGGCTTATTATTTTTGACAGAGACGAAAACAAAACTTGGGAACAAAAAATTTATTGGGAAACAGAAAAATACCAAGATAAAATTATTCATATTGTTGGCTGTTAATGAACTCATTTCATTCGCTTATCACTTTTTTTTCATTAAATTCATTTATACCTACTGCGAACTATGGACTGTGGACTGCAACCTGCAACCAAAATTCCCTAATCTCAATCTTCTTCAATCTCCTGCACAATTAAAACAATTTCCTTAATAATTGCAACTATTCTTACAAAAAGTATGTATTAATTCATATACTTTTTGTATTTTTGTTAAAACAAGCTAAACTTATTATTATGAAAATTTTAAAACTTATTTTAATCTTCTTTTTAATATTTATATCTTCAGTAAATGCACAAACTACTTATGAATGGACAGGAGCGGAAGATAATTATTGGGACACAGACGGAAATTGGGATCAGGAAGGATTTCCGGAAGAAGGTGATATTGCAATTTTTGAGAATTATAGTGGTGATGCAATAATAATTGACGATTTATTTGATGTAGCTTCTCTTCATATTGGAAATTCAATTATTACTTTTACCGGATATGATGATAATTTCGGCTCAATTAGTATTTCTGAAAATTTTTTGGTTTCCTCAGATTCTAAAGTACATTTAGTTGCTCAAGTACTGAATAATGCAGCAATTCTAATTCATAATACCGCCGAAATATTTGGTCTTGTTGAAGTTGATAATGAAAGTGGTATAGCACCACAAGGTACTAATGCAGATATCCGTTTTTATGAAGGTTCAACCTATATTGCAAGAACAGATTTAGATCATCCTTTTCAATACATTACTCTTATTCTAAATTCTGTTACGTTTGAAAAAGGTTCTACATATGAGCATCACGGCGGGGTTTCTCCTGTGGATGACGGTCCGAATGATGTAGTAGAATTTGACCCTGAAAGTAATTATAAAATTTATGTAGAAGATCATAGTTTATTAAAGTTTTCCGGAAATACATTCGGGAATATTAGTGTGCATACATCTGAAGATATATCTGTCTTTGGTTCTGCTGCAATACCTTCTGTTTTTACTTTTAACACATTGACAACTGTTGAAAAAGGATTTTCTTTTATCGGCACACCGCATGATGCTGTTAAAATTACCGGCAACTTAATTAATGCATCAGGTGGTGATATTATTATAACTGCCGGCGATTATATTACATTCTCAAATAACGACGAATCTGTTATTTTACAAGGAGATAATAATATTAACTTCAGTTTAAACGAAAATGCCGATTTCAATTTTATTGAATCCGGAACCGAACTGATATTAGAGACTGATATTAATATTGATGTAATTCCGAGTGATACAGCATATTATAAAGTTAACGGAATTATTGATTGTGATATTTTTAATATTATTCCGAGTCCTGATGCTTATCTTACTCTTGAAGAAAATTCTGTTTTAAAAACCGCTCATTCCGGCGGTGTAACAGGCAGTATTCCTAATATTGAAATTATGCTTGATGCAAAGATTGTTTATAACGGTACAGTAGATCAAGACGCCGGATTAATGAGTATCCCTGTTTTATTTCAGTTATATGAAATTGAAAATAATAATAATAATACAGTGTTTTTAGACAATGAAGTTGAAGTTAACCGTTTGAGACTTAATTTTGGAAATTTTTACATAAATGATCAAACATTAATTATAAATGAAAATATTGTTTACGGTGAAGGTATTTTGTCAGGTAATTCTGAAAGTTCACGACTTGAGATTATCGGCACTGACGGAAAAAGTTCTGTAAACCTGCAAACACCGCTTGATTTAAGTGATTTGGTTATTGACGGGACTGATATTTTATTATCCGGAACCGGTACATTAACCGTAGATCATTCTCTTGGATTAAACTACGGAAGATTAAATATTAACAATTCAAATCTAAAATTAGGCGATGATATTGCAATAACTTCAGTTAATGACAGCAGCAGCTATATTATTGCCGAAAATGAAGGTTTCGTTAAAAAAGTTTTTTCTCTGAATGGTGATGAAGCCATTCCCATAGGAACATCGGATTTTTATTCAGAAGTAGCAATTATTCCTGACAGTAATATTGAATATTATATAAATGTATTTGACTCTGTATATTCTAACGGCAGAGGCGGGCAACAATATTCATATGATATGTTAAATATGACATGGAATATAAATTCTGTTACTGATACAGATGCAAAACTTGAAATATACTGGGATAACACATCAAATATAAAATTATCGGGTTTTGATAAAGATAATGCTTTTATCAGTTATTTTAACGATAATACAAGAACTTGGGATAATCAACCTACATCAAGTTTTTCGATTTCATCAACTCCGCCTTTAACAGGAATATATCGAAATATAAATAATAACGGTTTATTTTGTGTAGCATCATCTCCGGTTAATAATGATCCGGTTGCAGAAGATCAGGAATTTACTGTTCCGGAACACAGCCCTAACGGTACAATTGTAGGTACAATAGAAGTTAGTGATCCCGATCCGGGTCAAGAATTAACTGTTAATTTAATAACCGGTTCGGATATCAACCCGTTTGGTTTAAATGATGATTTTACAATTGTAGTAAGAAACACTGAATCTCTTGAACGTTCAAATTTTCCTTTTGAATATGATCTCGAAGTGTGGGATAATGCAAAAGATGCTATGCATACTCCTTTTCATATTACTGTTAATTTTGAAGAGGTTTATGATGAATTAGTAATAGCAAATTATCTTTCCCCTAATCACGATAATCTGAATGATACATGGAAGATAAAAGGTATAGAACCCGGTAATATTGATGTGTTTATTTACAGCAATACCGGAAATTTGGTATATGAATCTAAAGGATACAGAAGCGATTGGGACGGAACTTCAAAAGGAAGCAGATTACCTGCAGGTGTATATTATTATATTGTAAAAACAGATATGTCGGAGTATAAAGGGACTATTACTTTAGTAAGGTAAAAGATTAAAGTTTAAAAAGTTGAGCCTGTTCCGAAAAGTCTTTATACAGAATAATGTATAATTGATTTGCACGTTATTTGTTTGAAATATAATTGACCTTAACCTGCATTATGCACGCATTAAAATTTAAAAATTCTGTTTTTCCGGAGGATCCCTGTAAAAGTATGATAATCTGTGGAATAATTGATTTTTTAAATTTTAATGAATAATAGTAGGTTAAAAGAAAACTTATTATTATGATAAAAAGAATATTTATATTGTTCTTTATACTACTTTCTTTTTTTAAAGGAGAATCCCAAATATACAATATACACAACTTCTATACACAAAATTTATTCTTTTACAGTCCGGCACATGCAGGTGATAAAGGTCAATTTGCAGCATTTATTGGTTACAGAGATCATTTAAGTTTATTAAATGAAGCAACTCAAACAGCTGTTGTAGGGATGCATTCTCCAATTACTGAAAGAATGAATTTGGGAACTATTATTAAAACAGAACGCATCGGATTATTCGAAACTTTATCCGGAAGATTAGATTATGCTTTCAGAACCCCGATTGCTGCACATCATATTTTATCATTCGGAATTAACGGCGGAGTTATGCAAAGGAATTTAAATTTCGAGAATGCAGTTGTATTTGATCAGAACGATCCTACATTATCACCCGATTATGTTAAAAGTTATGTAGCCTTTGTCGGAGCTGCTGTTAATTATCAATATAGGAACTTAAACTTTGATATAGGAATACCTGTTTTGTATAAATCTAAAGAGTTACTTTTTACTGATTATTGGTCGTTTTTATCATACAGTATATTTTCAAAATCAAAAAAATGGATGATACAACCTTCTGCTGCTTTTATTTATAATGCAGTGAAACAACTAAATTATCAAGCAAATTTATTGTTTAATTATGATAATGTTTTTTGGTTTCAACCAACTTATAAAGCAAATAACAGCTTGGCTTTTTCTGCCGGAGTAAATTTTAAAAAGATTGGTATCGCTTATGCTTATGAAACCAATTCAAGTGCTTTATCTTCAATTGGAGGACCTTCCCACGAAGTAATGATTTCATACGGATTTTTTAAAAAAAGAGATATACTTGAAGACACAATTGCAATTGACGATACTGAAAACAGACTTAAAAGAAAGATAGGTGATAAAACATATGAGGAATACGTTTCTTCAAATAATTACGGATTTTATAACAGTATTATCAATTTAACGGATTCAATGCATAAAGAAGAGGCCGGCAGAATAGATTCCTTAAAAAATGCAGCAAGGATTGATTCTTTGGAAAGGGAAAGAGTAAGGATTGATTCTTTAGAAAGGGTAAGGAGAGATTCAATCAGAACACATACTTTAAGACATCTTTCTGATGAAGAACTGAAAATTTTGGAGGAAAGGTGTTCATTTTGAATTGGGTTCTGCCATAGTAACAGAAGAGGCGAGAAATTATCTTGATAAAGTTGCCGTATTAATTACAGCAAATAAAAATATAAAAGTCTTAATTTCCGGACATACCTGTGATATTGGTTCTGATGAAACAAACCTCATGTTCTCAAAGGACAGGGCAGAAGCCGTTGAATATTATTTAATACTGAAAGGAGTTGATCCGATGAGGGTTTCAACTGATGCAAAACTTGATGCCGAACCTGTTGCTCCAAATACTAATGAGGAAAACCGGCAATTGAACAGGAGAGTTAGTTTCTTAATAATCAGAGAATAAATATTGGTTTTATAACTTTTTTTTAACTACTCGAACAGTATCAATCTTAGGTTCATCAATTTTTAAAATTTCAAAAGTATAATGATTGGTTTCAATAATCTCGTTTTTATCAGGCATTTGCTTGTGTAAAAAGAAGATATAACCGGCTAATGTTTCAAATTCTTCAGATTCAGGAAGATTCAATTTGTATTTATCATTCAGATAATCAATTTCTATTCTGGCAGAAAAAATAAATTCATTATCACTGATTCTGGTTTCAATAAAGATTGTTTCGTCATGTTCGTCTTCAATTTCTCCGAAGATTTCTTCAATAATGTCTTCCATTGTAACTATTCCCGAAGTTCCTCCGAATTCATCGACCACTAATGCAACACTTTTATGTTCTTTTAACAATTTGTTTAATAATTTATTTACCGGCATGGTTTCAGGAAT
Source organism: Chlorobiota bacterium (assembly GCA_030592825.1). Taxonomy (GTDB): domain Bacteria; phylum Bacteroidota; class Bacteroidia; order Bacteroidales; family JAADGE01; genus JAADGE01. The sequence continues at coordinate 12,104 of JAUVIG010000028.1, forward strand.
AACAGATATTTCCGCTAATGCTGATTTAATTGTTTTAGAATGTTTAAAAATGGCTAATGAGTGTACATATCCTATAATATTATCAATATTTTCTTTGTAAATGAATATTTTTGAGAAACCGCTTGAAATAAACTTTTTCTTTAGTTTTTCAATTCCGGTATTTATATTTTCAGCAATAATCTCATTTCTCGGAACAATACATTCACGAACTTTTATGTCAGAAAATTCTAATGCATTTTTGAATATTTTTACTTCACCTGCAGTATCAGTATCTTCATTGTCTGATTCATCAGTGTCAGATAAGAAATTATCTAAGTCAATTTTTTTCAAAACAATGTTTTCTTTGTTCTTACTTGTCTTAGTGTTTGTGAAAATTTTAATAAAAAAATTTGAAAACCAAACACTGGAAACTGAAACAGGATAAAATATTATGTAAAACAGTGATACCGGAATAGATAATTTTCGTAGAAAAAGGTTAGAATTTTGTCTGAATATTGTTTTTGGGAGGAATTCTGCTGTTACTAAAATTAATAAAGTTGAAATAACGGTTTGAATAGAAAGTATAATGAATTCATTTTTAGAAATGTAAAGTTCAATTGACGGTTCAGCCATTTTTGCAAAATAAATTCCGTATAGTACTAAAGCAATGTTATTTCCTACCAACATTGTTGAAATATATTGTCCCGGATTATTAGTAAATCTATTTATAATTCGAGATGAAGCAGATTTCTGTTTTTTGTCAAGCTCAATTTTTAATCTGTTAGCAGAAACAAAAGCTATTTCCATACCGGAAAAGAAGGCTGAAAATATTAATGAGAAAATTATAATTATTAAATAAGTTAACATTGAATTAAGTTAATTGTACCGACAGATTATGAATTAATTTAACTATAAAATGTAAAATTAAAATATTTCTGTTAATTTTGTTTGAAAATCTGCATTTAAAAATGAATCAAAAGTATATCAATAAAAATAAACAACCGGAAGAGGAAGATAAAAAACTTCCTGAATATGCAGATGATATTTATGATCAACTGAATTCTGATCAATACCTGTCAATTTATAATAAAATACCGGTTGGTGTTATTTTGTTTGACAAAGACTTAATAGTAACTGATGTAAATAATACTTTTTTGAAGATTTTTGAAATTACTCGAAATCAAATTTGTAATTTTAAGATTAACAAAATTACAGACAAAAGAATTTTACCTGCATTTGAGCAAGTTTTAAAAGGATATGAAGGCTTTTATGAAGGCGAATATAAATCTACTTTTAAAAAAATAGAACTTTTTATTTCTGTTCATTCAAAACCTTTTGTATATACATTTGATAACCGGATAATCGACGGAGGAATTGCAGTATTTCAGGATATTACCGAACATACGATTGCTGAAAGAGCTGTTAACAGATCATACGATACTTTTCAAAAAGTTACCGACAATGTAAATGCAATAATTTATGTTATAGATCCCGAAACATATAAAGTATTATTTATGAATTCAAGGGCTGTTAATGTCTTTGGTGAAAATGTAGGAGAAATTTGTCATATTGCATTTTTTGGTACAGATAAAAAATGTGAAACTTGCCAAATCAATATTTTAAAAACAAATAATATTGAAATAGGAAAATTTTCGGAAACTGATTTTTTTGAAAAAAGTTCCGGAAAATGGTTTCAATTATCATACGGATTTATAGAATGGATTAACGAAAAGAAAGTGATGCTTCTGACATCAATTGATATTACGGATGTTAAAAATGCTCAAGTGAAAATTCAAGAACAAAACATTAAATTTGAAGAAACATTAAAGAAACTCACAGAACAAAATGAAAAAATTAATAAGCAATCTAATGAATTGAAAGTTTCAGGAGCAATAAAAGACACTATGTTTTCAATTATTGCTCACGACCTCAGGGGTCCGGTAGGAAATATTACAAGTGCTTTAGATATTATAATAGATGATATTGAAGAATTTGATAAGAAAGAAATTATTGAAATAATAAAGCCTGTGAGAGATTCTGCCGGATCTGCATATAACTTACTTGTAAACCTCTTATTTTGGGCAAAGAATGAAAGCGGAGAAACTTTTTTTATAAGAGAAGAGATTCTTATCAATGATATTATTGAGGATGTACTGACATTATTTAAACCAAATTTTGAATCTAAAAATATTAAACTTATTAATAAATTAAATAATGAGTATTATGTGTTTGCTGATGAACACATGATTCATACAGTTATCAGAAATCTTATATCAAATGCAGTAAAATATACAAAAGTAAACGGAATTGTTGAATTAAGTATTGATAAAGTATTAAAAGAGAATAAAGAATATATAAAATTTACCGTAAAAGATACCGGTGTAGGAATTTCACAGGGAAATATTTTAAAAATGCTGAATACTAAAGAGTTTTATTCCACATACGGTACCAATAAAGAAAAAGGAACAGGAATTGGAATGATATTGACAAAGGAATTTGTTGAAAGGCATAATGGTTTTATCAGTATTAAAAGTGAAATTGATAAAGGAACTGATATTTCTGTATTTTTACCTTCAGAACCTACATAATATATGTTGAAATTTGTAAAAAAAAACAAACTGATTATTTTAGGAATATTAATTATCATATTCCTTTCATTATTTTTTGGATTATTACTTGTTAATATTCATAAGAAATCATATCAGGAATTATTAGAACAGCATCAATCAGAAAAATTGATTCATATTGAAAATATTTTCATCAGACATGCTTCATCAAATTATAATAAATTATTAACTGCAGAACGATTTGCAAATATTATTTTTCAAAACGATAAATTATTAACCGAAAGAGAAAATGATACTTTGTTTATTGAAGCAATTTCTGTTGATAATAAGATACATGAGAAATTTAAAATTACAGAACTTCTGTATAATAATGAACCTTTAAGATTAAACACTAAAGTAATTGAGGGAATAACATATGCATCTAATGCATTTATTTCTGTCTGGCAAAAAACTGACAACGGCTTTGTAAGAGTAATTTCAACTGAACACGATAATGCAAATAATAGTGTTTCGATTTTTTTAAATGATTCTTCTGATCTGATTGAAAAAATTATATCAGGTAAAAAACCAATCTTGAAAGTAATTACTGAATTTGATTCAAAAATAATTAAATCAATTCCGATTTATATCAACGGATCAGTCAGAGCTTTTTTTCAAATTATTATTAATGAATCACAAGCATCTGTTTATAATAAAATATTACCGAAAAAAACAGAAGATGTAATTATATTTAATGAAACCGGAAAGATTATATTTAAAACCGATTTTACTGAAAATGAGCTTTTGAATAATAAGGATTTAGAAAATATTAAATTTAAAAAGAGCAAGTATAATAAAGCAAGCATTAAAAATAACATTTTATACTATAGCTATATCCCTGTCCGGCAAGTATATATCGGATATATAATCCCAAACGATTTATTAATAAAAGGAACAAAGAAAGATATAATAAAAATATTGATGCTTATAATTATTACAGGATTAATTATATCCGGTTTGTTATTAATCTTTTACAAACGAAATAATAATAAAAAGAATAAAATTATAAATAAAATAGAGAATATTTTATGTGATAAAAAGGAAACAGAAATAAATAAAGATGAAAAGAAAAATTTACAATCAATTGTTCAAGATTTAAACAAATATGATGAAGACATAAGAAACTATGCTGTAAATTTATCAGAAAATATATTAAATAATAAATTTAACTATTTAAGAAATAATAATAAAACAGCAATTGCTTTATCAAAAATTCAAGAAAAAATTTTATCAGTTGCTGAACATGAACAAAAAAGAAAAATTGAAGAGGAATTAAGATTAAAATTAAATGAAGGAAGTGCTGAAATTACAGGTTTATTGCAGCATGTTACTGACCTGAACGAATTATCATTTAATATTATAAAGAATACAGCAGAGTTTTTGGATATTCAACAAGGAGGAATGTTTATTTTAGACAATACAAATCCGGACCAACCTGTATTGGAAATGATAGCATCTTATGCATATGATAAGAAAAGATATACCGGTAAGAGAATTCCTGTAAATGAGGGGCTTATAGGAAGAGCATATTTTGAGAAAGAAAGTATATATATGACGGAATTGCCGGATAATTATACATTAATCGAATCCGGTTTTGGAGGAAAAGAGCCAAAAAGTTTATTAATTGTTCCGCTTATTTTTAATAATGAAGTACAAGCTGTAATTGAGTTAGCAAGTATTCATGAAATTGAAGAGTATAAAATTAAATTTATTGAAGATATAGGTGAGAATATTGCATCTACTATCTCAAATCTAAAGCATTCAATACAAACAGAAGAACTTTTAACACAAACAAGATTACAATCTAAAGAGATTGAAGAGCAAAGGAAAACATTGGAAGAAAAAATCAATACTCACAGAAGACAAAACAGAAAGCTTGATAAAGAAATGCTCCAATTAATTGAGATTATTGAATCAATTAAAGCCGTTACATATATGGTTGAATATGACCTGAAAGGAACAATTATGGATGTCAGTCGTATAATGCTTAATTCTTTAGGAGCAAAAAAAGAAGATATTATTACAAAGCATCACAGTAACTTTGTATCAGATGAGAATTATAAAGAAAATTATAAATCATTTTGGACTGATATTTCAGATAATAAAACTCAAATATTGGAAGAAAAAATTATATTTAAAGACAAAGAGATTAAACTGTCTCAAAGTTATGTCCCAATAAGAAATGTGAGAAGAAAAATATACAGAATACTTTCAATTGGTACAATTATAAAATAACAGAATAAGTGAAATTTTTTGAGAATATATCCGGTAAAAGAAAACTGTTTTTACTTGTTATCACTGTATTTGCAGTATCAATAATTGCAGCTGCAAGCTATGCTGCAATATCAATTTTTAATTCGTCTAAACAAATTTTAGAAAATACGGCACATATAATAAATGATAACTATGCGAATCATATTGCTGCCGAAATTGAAAAAGGAGTTTCATTGACAAAAATAATTTCTAACAGCATTGTAATTAAAGGTAATCAAGAAAATTATTTCATTTCAAAAGATCAAGAAAATGTATTCTATAACCATATAGATAATAATGAACTAATAACAGATCTTTTTCTTATCCTGAACCCTTCACTAAAATTTGAACAAAATTATGACTCATTAATAGTTTATGAATTTTCCCTGCATAAGTCTAATACAGGCATCTCAAAGAATATATATGACGAAAGAAACTTTATTGCAGATTTTTCAAAACTTAAAAAGTTGAAAGCCGAACAGAAAGTTATTGTTTCAGAACCGGTTTGGTTAAAGTATACGAAAGAGAACAAATTAGTTATTTCGATAGTTTCACCTTTATTTCAAAATGAAAGTCTAATTGGAGCTTTGGGAATAAACTATTCTCTTGATAATATTTCAAAAATAATTAACATACCGTTAATTCAAACAGGAAATACAAAATCAATAGTATTGTCAGATAATAAAGTGATAGTTTCAGTTACAGGAAAAAAACGGATGGCAGGAAAAAACATTTTAAATATCGAAGGCGAAGAACATGATATATATAATCATATAATA
>JAUVIG010000631.1 GCA_030592825.1 Chlorobiota bacterium
AAAAAGTAATAGAGCAACTTGAGAAGAAACATTTAGAATTAGTTTCAGAGATTTCTGATTATAAATTAAATAAAATTCATAAAGATCTTTTGATATTCGGACTTCCGACTTACGGTTCAAATGAAGAAATAATTCATCATTCAGCTGTTTCGCTTTCTTATAATGAAGAGCACGAACAAGCAAATTGGGCAGCACATATTATTTCTCCGGATATCACCGGTTCAGGATTTTCAAGAACAAACGACTTTAGAATTGATCCGAAAATTAAAAACGGTTCATCAGTTGAACAGGATTATTTTCTTAAATATTTGCAAGAAGACAGCACTTATAAATATGACGGTTTCGGTTATGACAGAGGTCATTTGGCACCATCGGCTGATTTCAGATGGAGCCTTAAAGCAATGAGCGAATCTTACTATTATTCTAACATGTCTCCCCAATTACCTGAATTTAACAGAGAAATATGGGCTAAATTAGAAAGCATGATAAGAGAATATGTTCAAGAAAAAAATGTACGTGTTTTTGTTGTAACGGGACCAATAATCAGTAATAAACCGAAAAAGCTTGAGAGAAGCATTAATAATTTAAGCATTCCCGAAGCATTTTTTAAAGTAGTTATTGATATTAACAGCGACACAACTGCCGGAATCGGTTTTATTATCCCGCATGAAGAATGCGAATATCCTGTTATGAGCTATGCCGTTAGTATAGATGAAGTTGAAAAAAAAACAGGTATAGATTTTTTCTCATCTTTACCGGATGCTCTTGAAAACAAATTAGAAACATACAACAACTATAAACATTGGCAGACCGGCAAAAGGAAAGTAAATGTTAATCCGATACACAGAAATAAACTTCCAAAAAATTGTGTAAATACGGTACAAGCACGATCTCATTATGACTCAAAGGCTAAAGTTTGCGGTACTGTTGTAGAAATTCATGAAACTAAAGCCGGTCATTACTTTATTAATTTAGATAAAGATTTCCCTGAGCAATTATTTTGGTGTACAATATGGAAAGATAATGTTATAAACTTCAGTTATAATCCGCAAGAGTATTTACTGAATAAAAAAATATGTGTAAAAGGAATTGTTAAAAAAAAATACGTAAAACCGTCAATGAGTATTTATAATGAAAAAGCTGTAACATTGTTTGAAGATGAAATGAAAAAAAAATAGGATTACAGGAAAATTAGTGTTATAGTTTTATAATATTATAGGTTCTGCCACAAATTTAACAGAATATTAACAGCAGCAGAACAATAATATTATTGAATAAGTGAATATAGAAAACTAAACAATTTAACAATGCAACAATTTAAACTCGCTGCTGAAGCAATTCAAAATGCAGATGCTTTAATTATAACTTCCGGTGCAGGCATGGGAGTTGATTCAGGTTTGCCGGATTTCAGAGGAAACACAGGATTTTGGAAGGAATATCCGGCAATTTCTCATCTCGGAATATCTTTTTCTGAAATGGCAAATCCTCGTTGGTTTGAAGAAAGACCAAAATTAGCATGGGCTTTTTACGGGCACAGATTTAATTTATATAACCAAACAATTCCGCACAAAGGTTTTAATATTTTACTTGAGTCGGGAGAAAAAAAACAATTCGATTATTTTGTGTTTACATCTAATGTTGACGGACAGTTCCAAAAAGCAGGATACTCCGATGAACAAATTGAAGAAGTTCACGGTTCAATAAATCATATGCAATGCAGTGTTCCATGCACTTCAGAAATTTGGGAAGCCGAAGACCTTAATATAATTATTGACAAGGAATTATTTGAAGCACAAGAGCCATTGCCGAGATGCCCGAAATGCGGTGCTGTAGCTCGTCCGAATATTTTAATGTTCGGTGATTGGAGTTGGCTTTCGCAAAGATCCGGACAACAGAGCTATAATTTCGACAAACTGATCAAAGAACTGAAACAAAATGCAGCTAAACCCGTTATTATTGAGATGGGTGCCGGAGGAGCAGTCCCGACGGTAAGGATGAAATCGGAACGTTTGGCTCAAGAATTCAATACTGAACTGATACGTATAAATCCACGTGATTTTCATACACCGGGATATGTAAAAGGAATAGAAATACCCGAAGAGTCTTTAAGCGGGATTGAGAAAATAATGAGTTATATGAATGAATGA
>JAUVIG010000213.1 GCA_030592825.1 Chlorobiota bacterium
CGTCCCTACGGGACTTTTATAACTGCCTGATTATCACCCTTGACTTCCGTCAAGGGCTACAAATAGTTCGTCGCTATGCGACTTTTTGGACAGCCTCTATTATCTATGCACTATCCACAGGTTACACCTGTGGTTACTATTGTATCACTGCTCCGCAGTAAGGATAAATTCACCTAAACCAAAGCCTTAATTCTTAATAATCCTTTCTCTGTGAGAAGAATTATAAGATATTATTTCTATGAAATAGATACCTGAAGCAAGTTTGCTTAAATCAATTTCTGTTCTGTCTGAATTAATATTTGAATATATTAGTTCTTGTCCGTTAATATCCGTAACTTTTATAATTCCTGAAATATTTTTCCCTGTTATTTCCACTACAATTTTTCCTGTAGTAGGATTCGGATAAACAGAAATCATATTTTCAGAAATATTTGAAACTGAAACAACATTTTTTACATTTAAAACAAACTCGTCCGATACATTTTCTCCGAATACATCAGTTGCCGTAACTTTTATATTCAAAGTTTGCACTTCATCCGGAGTACCTGAAAATTGCTCAAGATCAGAATCAAAAAACAACCATTCAGGCAGATCATCACCTGAAGATAAACTTGCCGATAAACTTAATTCATCTTCAAAGTCAAGATCAATAAAGACATTTTCAGGTAAATCAAACGAATAATATTCATCAACATCAGTTTCTTGATCGGGTATTTCAATGTTAACAACAGGATTGGTGTTTTTACCGAAATGAACATAAAATCTGTCATCATTTAATTGTGCTGATTGTGAAAAAGTATAAATATTTTCATATGACAAATTAATAGTCTTATTTAATAAAACATCTTCAAACCAAATATGCATATTTTCAAAATTATTTTCCGTAAATCTGATTGTATATTCTCCGGCAAGTCCAATTCTTACAGCAATTGGAACAAGTCTATTATCTGTTATTGTCGGCAAAGAATTTACGGCAAATAACACACTGTTTTCATCAACATTGGTATAAATTTGAGGTCTGTCATTATTACTTACAAACATTTTATGTGCATCATAACTTGCATCATGCTCATTTGTTGCATCTTCTAAAGTTCTTATTACTGTTTCATCCGTATAGTCATCTTTTTCAATTTGAAATCTTAACAGGTCCGGAATAACATCTTTATTTCCTTTATAAAATGCCTGATCACTGTGAACTCTTACAGAAGCAGGAATAGTTAAATTTCCTGCATTAATTGCTTTAAGCATAACACCTTGTCCGGCAGGTATATATTTAGTTCCGCCGTTAATTGCAACTCCGTTATTACTCCATGGAGGTGCTCCTCCGTAACAAAGGTATTGCTCATTTATATCATCATAATAATAAATAAAATTTTCAATATTTGTTTTATTACCTGCGGGTATTGCATCCCAATCAACAGCAGATACGTATGGATTTCCAACTAAATTCCAACCGTCGAATTTATCCCAACCCGGCCATACAGGCGGAGCCTGATAATTCGGATGAGGAGTACCGGGAGTAGTATTATCTTGTAATGTTAAACTAAAAGTCTTATTACTAACATCAAGGTTTCCGCCTGTTTGAATAAATACTTTATCAGATGTGAAGCGATGAATATATCCTCTGTCTGTCTGCATATATCCGGAAGATATTCCGTTTGCCCTTGTCCAACCTGTTGGAATATAAACTGTTAATCCATTCCAATAATCAGCAACCGTTTCATCATACCAATAATAATTAGGATTAATATCACCCCATGAAACAAGTGTAAAAATTGATGTATCAATTGCTGTAAGCGGAGCAAAAATATAGTGCCAATAATTTCCGCTTAAATATCTTTCGACAGTTGCCGGAATATTTGCTGTACTATGAATTAATGATGCCGTTCCGCTTGCATCGGATTTTATAACAAGGCCGTTTGTACCTGCGCTGTTTGTTAAAGAGCCTGTAACATCATAATCTTGCCCGGCAGTTAATGTCATACTTCCGGCAGAAATTGTTAAGTTATTATTGATTGATAAATCAGAAATTATATTGACATTCTCGCTTGCTCTGTTAATCGTAAAATTATTTAAATTAAAATTATTAATGAAATATAAATCTGCAACAGTTCCGGAATTGTTCAAACTAAAATTTGATGTTGCATCTCCAATAAATGTTCCGGTTGTGCGAGAATAAATTCCTCTTAATTCAATATCATTTCCGTTTAAGTCTATGTCACCATCAGTATGAGTGAGTTCTCCGTCAATTCTGATATCATTGCTTAATGAAATTCCGTTTGCAAATGAATTATCTGAAATAATTTGATTAAAAACTTCTGTAAATGAACTTGTTGAAATTGTTTGGCTCCCGGTTCCTACCAAATGAACTGTACCTTCTCCTTCTTTAAAATCTGTTGCTGTTGCTTGGTTGCTCCAATTTCCGTACAGATACAGGTGTCCGTCAATTGCTTTTGATGCATCATCCATATCAAGAACACCTCCGGAATTGATTGTTAAATTTCCGTGTACTTCTAATGTATCATTAACACTACCTTCTAAAAGTAAAGCTTTATTTGAAATGGTTAAATTATTACATTTGGCAATCCCTCCGTATTTTGCCGCTTCAGTTGATGCGTTATTAACATAAACACTGTCGGCAGCACTTGCACCTATAACAACATCAATTGTTTCATCAGGTACTTTGAGACTTTGCCAGTTACCACAATCAAACCAATCGGTATTTTGAGTTCCTGTCCAAACACCGTCAGTATAACCGCCGGCATTAATTGAAAGAGTAAGCCCGCTTTGCCTGTAAAGTGGTGTTGCGGCATCATATGTTGCATCATCTGCATAATCTGTCCAATTGATTGTATCATTTACTCTGACAATCCATTCTAATTTTGTTGCAGCTGTCACAGGACCGGTATACTTAACTTTATCACCGTTAGTTTTTCCGACTAAATCAGTTTGAAAACAATCTGAATATGGATATAATTCAGATAATGCTGTTCCGGTACCTACGCCCCATCCGGTTGCTGTCCAGCCATATAATATATTTCCGGTATATTCATCATCATGATAAGTAGGGCTTGAACCTGTCAAATTTTCTACCCATGAACCATTTTGCATAATCCATATATCATCATCAGGATTCATATTAAATCCCATACCATTTGTAGAATTTAATTCTTGAATTGTCCATCTTGGAGTGGATAATGCTAATTCATCAGTCCCTGCCACATAAATATCAAAATGAGCAGAAGTAGTTCCACTTGTACCGGGCCAAGGGGTACCGTTCATTACGACTGTAATTGTAGTACCGGCAGGTAAATCAATATCTTGTCTGGTTAATCTTATAGTACCTTCCGTTGTTCCCCATTTTTCGCTGTATTCACGTTCCCAACCATTATCAGTAAAATCTATTGGTGTTCCTACTTTAATAGCTTGAAAACAAACAAAAGTAAACTCTTCAAAACTTCCTGTTGAATTATTAGTATTAACAGCCATTATCATTAAATCACCCGGTTCAATAATGGTAATATCCATAGGTTTTTCAAAAACTTCAACTCCGGATGTCCATTCAGTTCCTTTTCTTACAAAAATCTTAAAACAATAAACACTGTCATTTTTTAAGTTTGTTACAGTTAAATTTGTTCCTGTACCTTTATAAACACAATATTCGTTTGAAGGTAAATTTGCTCCTGAACCGCCTGTTCCAAAAACGGAATTTGCAGTATATGAAGTACCGTTACCGGAAGGAGATGCAGTTATTGTACCATTAGTTGTTGTATCTTTCCCGACAATCATAATTTCATCAAAGCAATTTGCAGGATTTGTCCAACTGACATCAACTTCTGTATTTCCTCTTGTTGCATTTGCATTTGAAACATCAACTAAATCAGCAATTTTAGTTGTTTGAGTTCCTGTTGACCAATTGCTTCCTTGGTATGTAAATACTTTAAAGGTATATGAATTTGTATTTGTTAAACCTGTAACAGTAACGGTATTTCCTGTTCCGTTATAAACATAATAACTTGATGCTCCGTTTCCGCAATATAAATTTCCTGCTCCTGCAGTTGAAAAATCTGTATTCGGTGTTGTTAAACCGGAACCGTCGCATGTAGGATCAACCGGTGTTCCTGTTTCTTTGATTGTAACCAATAATCCGTCGTAACTTCCGGCAGGTGCATCCCAATCCAATGTAACAGTAGTATTTGTTACACATGAAGCATTAAGATTTTGAACATTTGATAATAATGTTGTTTGACTTCCTGTTAAAGCATCTTCATCAACAAGATAATCTTCACTTCCCGGACTGCAGTTATATTCATAAACAGTAAAATAATATGTTGTTCCGCCAAGCAAGTTTGTAATATCAACAGTACTTCCGTTACCGTTATAAATAACATAATTTCCTGTTCCGAGTTCTGTTCCTGTTCCAAATGATGCATTTGCAGTATATGAATTTCCGTCAGTAGGAGACCAATCGGGTGCTGCACCTTGTTTTGCAACTACAATTCTGTTTAAACCGTTTCCGCTTGTCCAACTAACAGTCATTGAGGCAGTTGCTACACTTGAAAAAGTCATTGCCGAGGCGTGAGTTGTGGGTTCTTCGCAGGTGCAAGTCATTGTATGCCCGGCTTGTGCTGCACCGGTTGTGTAAGCTGTTACTATCCATTGAGAATTTGAAGCATCAGTTCCTGCTGAAGTTGTCCAGTTTGTTGTCGGCGAAGTTATTGTACTTTTCCTAACTAAATAATGATTTACAGTAGCATTTGTTGTTCCGGCAACATTCCATCCGGTACCCGGATCTGCTCCGTCTGTTCCTACAGCATCAATCAATGCCCATCCTCCGTCATCTTTAGCCAAACCAACTGCATCATTTCCGTTCCATGAGCAAATTGCATTTGTTTCATCAGCTCCGGGAACATCTGTGGTATTATTTGCAATAACAAGTGTTGCACCGTCTGCTAATGTTGCAGTTGTAAAATCATAAGTGTTTTCAGGCCATGTTCCCCCATTTACAACTGTCCAAATACGATAATTTGATAAAGTAACTGTTGAACCTGTTCCATTATAAATTTCAATATATTTACTATTACCGGAACTGCCTTCTCCGTATTCAGAAATAATTAATTCTGTTGCACAAGTTTCAAAAATATCAATATTTCCTGAAGTTACAGTATTGTTTGTCAAACCCGTAGTTGTTGCAGTGATTGTATGAATTCCGGTTGCATCAAACTGAGCATCCGTCCATTCGTGAATTCCTGAAACCAAACTTTGAGTTAAACCGGCAACAGAAGTAAGAGTTCCTGTTCCCGAAGCTTTTGATAAAGTTATTGAATTTGTTGCATCTGTATCTGTATTTCCGTTTGCATCAGTTGCAGATACTTCAACAGCAAAATCTGTGCTTAATCCGGCTGTTGACGGGGGTTTGTCTGTTGTGAAACGCAGTTCTGTTGAAACAACAGTTATTGTAAAATTATTTGAATTAAAATCACCTCCCGTAAAAGTTCCCGCAAAAGTTGAACCTGATGCATCAGCAGTAAAGCTGTGGTCGTCAGCATCAATCATAAAAGATATTACGACTCCGTCAGTAATATTGCTTGTATTTAAATAAATTGACATTGTCATGGTTTCACTTGTTCCGTCAGGAACATTGAGATTACCGGAAGTTATTGCAAGGTCAATATATGTATCTGTAATTGTAGTTGTAGTGACAGTAATTGCACCGAGAGTGCTTCCTGAGAATTTTACACCTTGTATATTATCTGTCCAGTCTGCAGTATTGGTTGAATGTGGTTTTATCCTGATATTTGTTACTTTAGTAGCTTCGGTATCTGCAGTACTTAAATCATCAATATCAAATTTAAATACATCAACTGCTTCTGCATCTGTATCATCAAGTGAAGAAATATTTCCGGCTGCTTGTTGCCCTCCTGTGGGTGTTGATGCTTCTGAGTCGGTGTCGTTGGAAGAAGCGGCTGTTCCCCATATTTCTATGTGGTCAATTGCAATATCTTCGTCTCCAGAATTTAAATTAAAACTTACTTGAATATCAATCAAAGAACCTGTTCCTGTAATACTTTGAGTAAATTGAACAAAAGTTGATGTAATTTCAGTGCCATCTCCTGTACCGTCGTAATCAGTATCAATAAACGGTGCAGTATTTGTGGCTCCGGAACTTTCAATCCAAAGTAAATTGCTAAAACTACCGGTATTATCAATATCATAATCAAAATGTACATAGTCTGCTGCATCCCAGTCTTGGTTTGCTCCATCATCATCTTCAGCTAAATAAACTCTCAATTCTAAACTTGAATAACTTGATATATTTATATCATTAATGAGAAAAGTAGCTGGTAATGTAGCTGCAGGGCATCCAGAAGCATCAACATCTTGTGCTGCAAAAAAATAAGTACCAATTGGTGAATTATATGTACCTCCTATATCAGAACCATCTGTTCGTTTAAAATAATCGCCTGATCCATCAGAACATTCAGATACACTTGTAGAGTATCCTCCGGCAGATTCAAAATCAACAACATGAATTTGGACTTGCCCCCACCCGATTTGTGGGAGTAATGTTAAAAGAAGAGTAAAAATAAATAAGCTTGTAAGTTTATTAGTAAATTTTTTCATAATATATAATTTTATTATCATAGATTTCCAAAGAAAAAAAGTGAACAAATTTAG
>JAUVIG010000573.1 GCA_030592825.1 Chlorobiota bacterium
ACATTAAGTCCCATTTGTTAAGATGGTGTGCAGTGAGACTTATTCTGAAAGGAGCATGAGCCAATTTTTTAGAAACACCTATTTGAATATCTGTAGGAAGCGGTTCATAATGATCGCTGTAATATGGTTTAATCTGTGTTCCGATATTTTTCATTAGTAAGGATACTGCAAATTCTTTTTCCTTTTTAAAATAAGTTACACCAATATCAGCTGCAACACCAAAAGAATTATATTGCTCAAGATATGAATAGATCGGTTTAAGATTAACACCTGCACTAATGTTAGGATATACTTCTTTTGACCAAATCAAATTTAATGCATAATCAGAGGCTTTGAATTCACCGGTTATGATACCCGTTTCATCTGCTGCAATAAAAGTTCCGTAATTAACATATTGAATACCTGCTGAAAATGTTCCGTATTTTCCTTTATCGAATGCATATCCGGCATAACCGAAATTAATTCCTGCAAAGTAGTTAATATAGTTTAATATGATTCGATTATTCATATCGGGATTCAATAATGCAGGATTATGATGTGCAAAATTCAAATCATCATCATAAATTGATATGTTCTTGCCGCCAAGAGAAGCAACTCTTGCAGAATTCGTAAGATTCAGAAAATCATATACTCCTGATCCTCCTATTTGAGAAAAGGATAAAAAAGGAATAATGATTAACACTAATATTAATTTATACTTGAACATTAAGACATTTTTTGATTTACAAAGATAATCTTTTTTTATATTGAGTTGAATTTTAATTTTGCAGATATTATGCAATAATATACAGGTTTTACTTTGTAAAAAGCCGGCTAATGTAGGGATTAACAATAAAACGTTTTAAGTTACAGCTTGCAAGTTGTAAACCCGCAACTTGTAACTCGCAACTTATAATCTTTGAAACAGCAGACAATAACAAAATAACAGATAACATGTCTGTTAATTATTTTACATAATATCAACTCAATAAAATAAAACGATGAAAATTGAAAGAAATTACATAAACAAAGATATTATTATCAAATCTAAAGATTCTGTCTTAACTTATTTAGATGATTTAAAAGACAGAGACATTAACTCAACGGAAGATTTGAACAGATGGTGGAAAGACAAAAGTGAAACAGAAGCTTTTCTTGAAGAAAATATGGCATGGAGATATATTAAAATGAGCTGTGATACCACTGATAAAAAACTCTCTGAAAGTTTTAATTTTTTTGTAACAGAAATTGAACCTGTTGTTTCCGAATATTCTGATATTTTTGATAAGAAGTTGATTAATAGTAAGTTCACAGACAAATTAAACACTGATAAATTTTCAATACCTTTGAAAAAAATTAAACGTTCAATTGAGCTTTTTCGAAAAGAAAATATTCCGATTTTTTCTGAACTTCAGAAAAAAGAAAGAGAATTCGGAGCAATTTCGGGAGCAATGACTGTTAATTATAATGGTGAAGAAATGACTTTGCAAGAAGCCGGCAATTTTTTGAAAAACACTGACAGAAGTATAAGAAAGGAAGTGTATGAAATGATAGGGAGCAGAAGATTAAAAGATTCCGAAAAGTTGAACGATTTACTAAGCGAGTTGATTACTAAAAGGCATAAAGTTGCAAAAAATGCCGGTTTCGATAATTACAGAGATTATATGCATTCGGCTTTAAAAAGGTTTGATTATTCTGTCGATGACTGTATCAGTTTCCAAAATTCAATCAAAGAAACAGTATTGCCGATTATTGATGATATTCATATGCAAAGGAAAGAAAAATTAAAATTTGATTCTTTAAAGCCCTACGATACTTCAGTTGATGTTGATCTGAAACCACCGTTAAAACCTTTTAAAGACGGAAATCAGTTGACAGATAAAGCTATAGAAGTTTTCAGCAAAGTCAGGCCAAAGTATGGTGAGTATTTAAAGATTATGAAAGAGAATTCCTTTTTAGATTTAGATTCTCGCAAAGGAAAAGCACCCGGAGGATTTAATTATCCTTTGTATGAAAGCAATATTCCCTTTATTTTCATGAACGCAACAGGTAATCAAAGAGATTTGGAAACAATGATGCACGAAGGCGGTCATGCTGTTCATTCTTTTTTAAGCAGCGGTCTTGAATTAGTAGATTTTAAAGAACTTCCCTCTGAAGTTGCAGAATTGGCCTCAATGTCAATGGAACTGATAACATCCAAGTATTGGGATGTGTTTTACAAAGATACTGATGAATTAAAAAGAGCAAAACGAACTCATCTTGAGGGTGTTATCTCTGTATTACCATGGATAGCAATTGTAGATAAATTTCAACATCAATTATATTTAAATCCTGATCACAACTCTAAGGAAAGAAAAGATATATGGGTTCAAATATCCGAAGAATTCAGCAGTCCGATGATTGATTGGACAGGATATGAGATATTTTACGAACATTTGTGGCAAAGGCAATTGCATATATTTGAAGTTCCTTTTTATTATATTGAATACGGTATAGCTCAATTAGGTGCTGTTGCGGTTTGGAGAAACTTTAAAAAAAATCCCGAGAAAGCATTAAATATGTTAGAAAACGCCCTGAAATTAGGATATTCAAAATCAATACCTGAAATATATAAAACTGCCGGAATAGAATTTAATTTCAGTAATGAATATATTGCTGAATTGATGGGTTTTGTGAAAGATGAATTAGGGAAAT
>JAUVIG010000537.1 GCA_030592825.1 Chlorobiota bacterium
ACATAAAGTCATCACCGGAGTAACAATTATATCTATAAATAAATCAATATCTTTTTCTTCATCAACAGATGTATATTTCAAAGAAATGTCCGATGAAGAAATCAATTACTACATCAATAATTATAAACCTTTTGATAAAGCCGGAGCATACGGCATCCAAGAATGGATTGGTCTCACATGTATAGAAAAGATTGAAGGCTCCTATTTTAATGTCATGGGATTGCCGATTCAAAAAGTATATGAAGTTTTAAAAGATTTTTGATTTTCAGACTTGCCAAGTTTTAAAAACTTGGCAAGTCTTGAAAAAGTCTAAAAATAATCCAAATCCGTAATCTTCTCTCTCGGTATATTAAACGGATTATTACGCTTAAATTCAGAAGCAATTTTTCGTTGAACAACTTTATGGTTTAATACATCTTCATTATTGGGATTCTTTAAATATTCAATCAAAATTTCATCAACTTCCTGATATGAAGAAGCACCTATTTGATCTAAATCACTGTTTGTAATTCCTAAACCGTCAGTCGGTACTGCATCAATACATTCGTCTAAAGCAATTGACATTTTCGGGTCTTCTGTGTTCATTACCAAATATTCAGACATAGCATAAACTTCTGTTTTCCAGATATTTTGAAGCATACCGTAATCACCCACATCTCCGTGTAAGGTCCAAAATCCCAACAATAATTCAGTATAATTGTCAGTAGATAAAACCATACCTTTATGTTTTGCAGCTAACTCATAAAGATACATCATTCGCACTCTGGCTTTCACATTTCCTTGTCTAATTTTAAATCCGAAATCTTCTTTATCGGTAATATCAAAATCTTCAACAATATCGGGAATGATCTTTTCAAATGTATCCGATAAATCGACCTCTTTAAAATCATGGCCGAAAGTTTCTCCAACTTGTTTTGCTCTTAATATTTCATCAGGTTTATTAGTTGAAATAGTTATACTCCTGCAAAATAAAGTAACTCCGAGTTTATCACAAACAGGGTGAGCCAATGCAGCCGTTAAAGCACTGTCAATACCTCCCGAAACACCTAATATTAACGATTTGAGTTTACTGTTTATAAGATATTGTTTCAATTCATTTTGAATATTATCTATTGCAGCTTTATAATTTTGTATCATTATGATAATTTTATGTTTTTTTTTGTTTCAAATACTTTACAATAAAATTTAGGTTTTATTATCATATTAAATTGCAATTTTAACAATGAAACAATTTAACAATGTATCAATGTAATGTTACAAGATATATGTAATTTCCAAAATAAGTCGGATTATTTTTTGGAATTTAACAAATTTGACTTATTAATTTCTGTAAAAGTAAATATTTAAAGAAAAAGATTAAAATATTTTTGCCCTATAAATAAAGATTTCTAACTTTGCAAGCCGAAATCAGAAAAATTATTCAAATGAAAAAAGAGATACATCCCGGTAATTACAGAGACGTTGTATTTAAGGACATGTCGAATGAACAAATTACAATTACAAAATCTACAGTTAATACTTCAGAAACTATAGAAGTTGACGGTGTTGAATTTCCGCTTATTAAAATGGAGATATCAAGCAGTTCACATCCTTTTTACACAGGTCAAATGAAATTTGTTGATTCTGCAGGACGTGTTGATAAATTTAATCAACGTTATAAAAAGAAAACAAAGTAAATTTTATCGGTTTATAAATAATTATGAAGCTCTGCACATGCAGGGCTTTTTTTATTTTTTATTTTTTATTTTTTTAAAGTAAATTAGCAGGATTATAAATTCCAAAAAAAAATCAGATAATGAACACTATACTTTTCGGACAATTCAGCAGGGAGAACCTTTTACCCATTACATTTACAAGGCCTGTCGGTCATATAAGAATCGGCATCTTAAAAATTAAAGAAAAATGGGAACATCATTTGAATAAAACTGTTTCATGTTTATCTGAAGATTATATCAGAGCAAAGTTTCCTGTAAAGGTTGAAAATGATAATTTATTGATCAACGGGTCAATTCTTCCGAATAAAGAATTGATTAAAGAAATAAAACAATTAGAAACAGGACAATTATTAATAAAGGATTCTGTCCCTGTTGCAGCTGTTATAAAAGGTTTCAGAGTAGATACCGTTGACTTTAATATTATTAAAGATTTTGAACTGATTGAAACTGAAACTGATTTTAAACAAATACAATATCCCTGGGATATTTTCAGGATGAACGGAGATGAAATTGAGAAAGATTTTAAAATACTTACAAAAGGAAAAATATCTGAAAAGTTAAGCAAAACAGTAAATGCTGTTGAAATAAATAATATTTTTTTGGAAGAAGGTGCAAAAGTAGAATTTGCAACTTTAAACCCAAACGGCGGATATATATATATCGGTAAAAATGCTGAAATAATGGAAGGTTCAATTGTCAGAGGTTCTCTGGCATTATGTGAAGATTCGGTATTAAAAATCGGAGCAAAGATTTACGGACCTACTACGATAGGACCTTATTCCAAAGTAGGAGGGGAGGTGAATAATTCTGTGATTTTAGGCTGTTCAAATAAAGGGCATGACGGTTTTCTCGGAAATTCAGTAATAGGAGAATGGTGCAACTTAGGAGCAGATACTAATAACTCAAATTTAAAAAATAATTATGCTGATGTTAAACTTTGGAATTACGGGAAGAAAGGTTTTATTAATTCAGGACTGCAATTTTGCGGTTTAATAATGGGCGACCATTCAAAATGCGGAATTAATACAATGTTTAATACCGGAACAGTAGTTGGCGTCAGTGCAAATATCTTCGGTTCGGGATTCCCGCGAAATTTTATTCCGTCATTTTCATGGGGCGGATCATCCGGTTTTACTACATATAAATTAAATAAAGCATTTGAAACAGCGAGATTAGTAATGGAACGACGCGGTTTGGAA
>JAUVIG010000175.1 GCA_030592825.1 Chlorobiota bacterium
ATATAAAGAAACAAGAATATCGAAATTTCAAAAATATTTGAGTGTGAAATACCCTGATAAAAACGGTAAAATTATTGAAAATCCTTACAGACACGATGGCGCTTCATTTGTTATTCAATTGGACAAATCATTATTAGAAAAATGTATTAAAACAAACTCAAACAAACCTTATTGGAACAATGATTGGTTCAGCACATATTTTGATTTAAGAAACCCTGCAAATGAAAAAATTAAAACAGAACTTTTTAAACAATTCGGTTTATCCCCAAATCTTAATTACAGCGATAATTTGAATAAGCAACAAAAATTATTATTTAGGATATAATTACGCTACAATCATGAAAAAATTAAATTTATTTCTGATATTTATTTTAATTATTAAATTTTCAAATGTATCAGCACAACAACAGTTCGAATTTTGCAATAATTTTATTCAAAATCTAAGTTTTATTACAGGAACGGATGAAGGAATTGAGCAAAATCTGGATGATAACTTTGGATGGATGCAAGACCAGGGATATACTCATTTAAGGTATTTCGGAATTTATCCAAACGGATATCATATCTTTCCGTCACCTACATTAGATGCAAACGGATATCCCACAGATTCAGGTTTGGAGACATATCTAAGTCTAATATTAAATAAAGCCGATGAATATGGGATTATTGTAAATTTCGATGGTTTGGAAATTATTGCTGAATCAAACCAAGATACATTACAATCAGGATACGGATATCTCACTGAGCAGGAAGTTGCCGATGTTGTTCAAGAGCTTCTTTCTCTCGGAGTTACATTTATAACTGAAGAACAGTTTGGAGGAAGTTATCTTCAGGCTATCCAAACAGTTACATCTCAAATGGGTGCAACTCATGAAACAACTGCAAGCTCATGGTGGTTTGATACCATTTATGCTGATGAGCAGTTGGCAAGTGTTTTTA
This sequence comes from Chlorobiota bacterium, assembly GCA_030592825.1. GTDB lineage: Bacteria > Bacteroidota > Bacteroidia > Bacteroidales > JAADGE01 > JAADGE01. The sequence continues at coordinate 940 of JAUVIG010000175.1, forward strand.
ATTTTTATCACTATGATCAAGCTGAACTTGACTCTCTCATTGCTCTTTCAGGTACATATCCTCCGTCGAATATAGGTAACCTCCATGTTATTGTCGAAGGTGCTGATTATTACGAATTCCCAATATCTGTTGCTGTTGGTTCATTTGGTTCTTTGGAAGCAGAAAACTGGAAAAATGTTCTGCTGTTTTCACAAATACAACACCAACCGAAAAGGTTTTCAATTGAAGAAAGTAATACAGATTTTTGTATTTGGGATACCGATTTTAATTTTATGGATGATGTTGGTAATGAGATTTTGTCTTATTCAGGGCAATCGTTTGCTGATCGTCCGATTATAAATCTGGTGTGTGATATGTCTACAATATATTCAGGTACATTTTACCCTGTAGCAAATACTTCAATTATAAATATTCCGGCAATTGTAAACACATTTACACTTCTTGGTTACAGGGTTATTGTCACTAATAATTACATTCTTCAAGATGCAGACCTTTATTATCTGATGCTTGTCGGCGGGGCAAATTCTACTGAAATTGCACCACTTCCTGATTACGCTGACAGCTTATTAAACAGTGCATCAACCGTTTTCCTGCATCCCGCTTTTGGAATACCTGATGAGAATGATGCCTCAGATTGGATACCGGTAAGGAATTTATTTGGATTACCCTCCGGAGATACAGAAACATTTATAGATGCATTACCCGAAAGCGTCTCTTTTAACAATTTCAATGTTTTGTGGGGAGGTGTAAATCTTTGGATCACTCCCCTTATTGAGAATCTTCCTGTTTCACAAATTAACACAAGTATTGCTGATGTATTATTATCAGGAGAAGTTAATATGGATGATATTGCATTAATTATCCAAAACGGGAACAAATATTTAATCAACAGTAATTTAATTCATTTGGAAACATCCTATATCCTCTCCGAATTACTTGCCGGTCCTATGAATGCTCCCGGAATAGCTGATATCGCTATCGTTGATGATATGGCCGTAATTTATGCTGAATACAATACCGAGATTAATATAGATTTACCGTGGAGCGGAATTAGTCATTTAATCCGGTATAATCCTCAAGGTGATAAAATATTGGATACACTTTTTGCAACAGGAGGTAATTATACCGATGCTTTGTTTCGGGGAGAATTGGTTTTGCTTATTGACAGTTCAGTAGTAGATATTAAAGAAATACCTTGTTGTAATCAGTTAACGAATTACCCAAATCCATTCAGTTCTGAAACAAACATAAGATTTGACTTGTCTGAACCGGCAACTGTTAAGCTTTCTGTTTATGATGTTAACGGAAGTTTAATCACTACTCTCATTGATGGTTATAAAAGCAAAGGAAAATATAATATAAAATGGAATGGCCGAAATATTAATAAAAAAATAATGCTTAGCGGCATATATTTATGTAGGCTTGAGTTAATATCGAAAGGTAATATAATTAAAAACTGTAATACAAAAATGGTATTATTAAAATAAAAATACCGGCTAATACACAGTATATATTCAAGAGCGGTTTCAGAGTTTTGCTAAGCTTATATTACTTTTTAAAACGAAATCAATAAATTGAAAATGAGATCGTAAAAAATTCGCTCCGGAATATATACCAATCGTTATGTTTAATTTGATCTGAAAAAAATGAAAAATTTTAAAATAAAACAAATTGCCGGTCCAAATTATTCACTCACAACCGGCATTTTTTTACTTTTAATCACGATGACAGGTTTGGAAGTTCACAGTCAACTTCCGGACAATCATAAGGTTTGGTTTACCCCAAATTTTGCCAGCGTGGATATGTTAGACCTGTTCAACAATCCGGAACAATGGGACTCTGCCCGATCGAAGACAGATGTATTCAAATTCTATACCGTACAGGTAGGTACCGGAGGTTGGAGCTGCGTCGATCATCCGGCCTACAACTGCGGTGATAACCACCTCGAAAACTTTGTGGAGGTTCAGGCATTCTCCAAATTAGGTCAATGGGGGATTGATATCGCAGTTGAGTCGTTTTTTGCTGAACCTGTTATGTCCTATGATCCGATTGAATGCTCAACAGCCGAGTACGTGTATAACCTGACCCTCGACGGATCAATCAATGTCATTCAAAGTATTGAAGCAAACGGCGGAGTCGTCCGCTATCTGGCGATGGATGAACCCATTAGACGATGGTATCAACTTTACCATTATATATATTGGGGAGAAACAGACCCCAGGCCGTGTCTCGTTGATTCATTGGGCGAATTGGCTGATCATGTGGCTGCTTATATTTTACAAATGCAAATATGGTTTCCTTCGGTTACTATCGGACAAATCGGGCTTTATCCGGAAGTGGGAGTTGACCAGTTTAAAGAATGGATTATTGCCCTTGAGGCACGAGGTGTTTCACTTCCGTTTCTACATATAGATGTTCATGGCGCCCGGGTTGACCAGTATATCTCATTTGGAATGGATATCGACATAGCGGTCGATCTTGCGGAGTTGAAATCGTTTCTTGAAGCCCGCGGCATTGAGTTCGGTATCATCTTTAGTGATATCTACTGGACCACTCAGTATTGGGAGCCTGATGAGTATGACGATCAATTCTATTACGAAAGAACTATGGATTGGGTCAACTTCGTCAAGGCTGCAAATCTGGAATTTGACCACAGTATTTTCCAAAGCTGGATATTCCCTGTATATACAACCGGATACGGGCCCAATGAGATACCAATTAATCTGCCTGATAATGACAGCTCCATATACAGCCATACACGTTTAATCAACGAAGGATATAATGTTCTTAATTCGCCCTCTGTGGGATTGCCGGACCCAATGACAGCTTTATCGGAAAAATTTGTACTTCATCAAAATTATCCCAATCCTTTCAATTCAGAAACTACTATTCCCTATTTGTTAGAAAATTCAACTCATGTACAAATTAAAATATACAACATCCAAGGACTTCTTATTTGCACATTGACAGATGAACAAAAGCCGGCAGGAGAGCATCAAATTATTTGGAACGGACAAAATTCGCAAGGATTAAATGTGTCGGACGGAATATATATTTGCAGCATGAGTGCCTGCGGACAAACTCTTGCGAGGCGATTCGTGTTTATGCGTAAATAAAGAAGATGATTTGGCTGATGAATAAAAAAAATAATATATTAGTTGACTGAAAAAAACCGGCAACTAATAAAGAAATAAACGTAACAGGAATATAAGGTTACGTTTACACGGATGTTACCATTTATTAAAGAAAGAAAACGAAACAATAAAACTTGATTGATTAGCAAATATGTTGTATTTTTGCAATAAAATGTTTTTATCATGGTATTACAAAAAGCAAAATACATAAATCCCTTTACAGACTATGGTTTTAAAAGACTGTTCGGAGAGGAACCAAATAAAGATTTGCTGCTTGACTTCCTCAACGAATTACTTAAAGACCAAGAAGGAGAGATAAAAGAAATTTCTTATTTGTCTATTGAAGGATTACCAAAATCACAAGGAGACAGAAAAGCAATATTTGATTTATACTGCACAAATAAGAAAGGAGAAAAATTTATTGTTGAAATACAAAAAACCAAACAAAAATTTTTCAAAGACAGAACTCTATATTACTCTACATTTCCGATACAAGAACAAGCAATAAAAGGGAAAGATTGGAATTTTGAATTAAAAAATGTTTATACAATAGCAATTCTGGATTTTATTTTTGATGATGACAAAGACACACCCGAAAAATACAGGTATGATGTAAAACTTACAGATATTGAGACAAATAAAGTTTTTTATGACAAATTAACTTTTATTTACTTGGCAATGCCGAATTTCAAAAAGAAAGAGAATGAGCTTAAAACGAAATTTGATAAATGGCTTTTTGTTATACGAAATTTAGAAAAACTGGACAGAATACCTGTTGAATTAAAGGAGAAAATTTTTTTAAAGCTGTTTAAAACAGCAGAAATTGCAAAATTAGACAAGCAACAATTTAAAAAATATCAAGAAAGTTTAAATGCATACAGAGATATTAAAAATTCTGTTGATACAGCAAGAGAGGAAGGGGAAATAACCGGACATAAAAAAGGAAAGACAGAAGGAAAGATAGAAGGAAAGATAGAAGTTGCGAAAAATTTACTGAAAAATAATGTCTCAATAGAAATAATTATAAAATCAACAGGATTAACAAAAAAAGAGATTGAAGCTCTGAAAGATTAAAAACAAATGGTAACACTATATATAGTGCATTTGGGCGAACAAGCAAATTGAAACTGCATAGTCTTCAATAAACCCCACAAAATACTTAAATTTTGCTTTTGAAATAACTTGATAAGGTAAAATCCAAATATTTTGTTCTTTGCGTAATTGAAAATTTTATTGTTTTTATTCCCAAACGTACCATATACTTAACGTTGAGTATGCAAAACAAACCAATGCTATCAATGAATGTAGTTTTTAAATGTTAAAAACTGTTGATAGTTACCGGAGCTAATATTAAATAAACTGCTTGTCAATAATACACTATTATCAAAATTATTCTAAACTTTAGCCAATGAATTAGGGGCATTCGGGAAATGTTAAACGTGGTGTTATTCAGTTGGTTATGGGTGGGTTTAAAAGCGAAATTACCCCGTTTTGAAGCAAAAGTGTTATATTTTGGGGTAAGTTACCCCAAATTTTTTTATAGTTTCAGCTTTTTAATTTTACAGCTCTATTTGACATAAAAACATAAAGATGAAAATCAGATACATACAAAAATATCAATTCAAAAAAGAATAAATATTTTTAGAATTCATGATTTTTTGAAAATTGCTCCATTTCCCGAATCTCCCTATTTAAACTGTTATGTAAGGGACTGTCCAATAATGCCTCATAGTGTGGAAGCTGCAAGAAACCTTGACAAGAACCTTGTTAATAAATCACACATCCTTATTTTTTTTCACTGCCTTCTCTGTAAAGTTCTTGAATTTCAGATTCAGAAAGGACACGAGAATAGATTCGAAGTTCATCAACAGCACCACTGAAAAATACCGGATTGCCGTCCCAGCCTCTGCCGAAATAAAATTTTTCATTGCCCTTAAATTGAAATCCGGGATTTGTAAATGTATCTTTGTTTACAAATAAACTGTTGATATATAATTTCATTACACCGGCAGATGTCCACAGCATAACTGCATGGTTCCAAGAATTGACAGTGACTTTACCTGAAGACTTGTGTTTATCACCAAAGCCCATGCGCAAATCTGCACTGTCGGGTGTTGTATATGTTGCATTCAGATACAAACGATCATTGTTATCACTATAGTATTGATAAATAAATGAACCCTTATCGGAAGTCATTCCGGTAACGTTAAACCAAACACTTACAGTTCCTTCATCTGTGTTAATGTTTTTATTTATTTCTTCTGTATTCCAAATTGTAATAAAATCATTTTCTCCGTCAAATTTTGCAGCTTGGCCCGAGATTCCGTCTGCATAAGTAACTCCGTTATATTCAACACCATGATTTCCGTTTCCGCTTTCATCATCTGCATTTCCGTTGAACGGGTAATATGCCGTCAATCCGGTATCCGAATTACCGCTGCATCCTGCAGTAAAAACAATTGCCAAAACACTTAATACGTAACACTTTTTTATTCCTTTTTTCATTTTTATTAATTTTAAACGGTACAATTTATAATTCTACTGCTAATTGTAAGACAAAAACAAATTTAAGTATATTAGTCTGAAAATCAAAAAAATCATATCTGTTGTAAAGCATAAGATGTTTAAGAAATTGTAGTAAAAGGCACCAAAAATGCTGAAATTTTTAGAATATGACCTGTTGCTGTAAGTATGTTATAATAATGAAAACGGTATATCTTGTCATTCCGAATCAATTTAATACCGACTTTTGCTTAAACCGATTCCAAAATTTATCAATAAACACTAAACAATAATCAATTATATCTCCTGATGCGGCTCCCTCAACAGATCATTAATAAACTTAACAGGATTAAAAGTTGAGATAGGCACTTCAACAAATACAGTAAGTCAATTAGCCATTGCTCCGTTCCAAAGTCCCGGTAGTTCATGAGCTTTCAGCAGCTTGCCGTTTTTTGATTTTTCTGAGATAAATCCGGTTGTAACAGAGCCGACAGTTGAATTTGTTTTAATGCTTCAAATAAAATTTGACACAGAGAAATAAATCTCTGAATGTTGACTTTCTTGAAACAGAGGATTATGAAATAATTGAAAGATATGATTCTTTATTTCCGGATTGGTAATCAAAAAACTCTTTTATTATAAAAACCCGGTTCAGCGTAGGAGAACAATAAAACGATACTGCCGTTCTTTAAACTTACCTTTTTGGGCGTTTAGTATAAAGAAGCTTAAGTAAACTGCTTGTCAATAATCTTAAACGGATTTAAATTATTTAAACGAACTGAAAAACGGACTCTTTGCAAATATTTATCAGTAATTGCATCATTTGCATTTGTTAATTCTTCTGACATAAGTAACGGTAAGAAAATCTCAAGATTATTTCCGAACATTGAGATTTTAACACCGCCTTCCCATGCTAATCCCGGTAAATCAAACTCATCGGAAACAGCCGGTGTTTCTCCGAAAACAGCCACATTACAAAAAACTTTTAACGGGATTTTTTTTGGTAAATA
>JAUVIG010000418.1 GCA_030592825.1 Chlorobiota bacterium
AAAAAGCACGAAAAAACAGTTTCAAAACTAATTGGCAAAAGCATAAAATTGTAAAACCGAAATTTATTGGCACAAAAATTCTTAAAGATTTTTCTTTGCAGGAAATTGTTCTTTATTTTGATTGGACATTCTTTTTTCATGCATGGGATATTACTGGCAAATATCCGCAAATTTTTGAGCATAAAGAAAAAGGCAAACATGCTAAAAAACTTTTCAATGATGCACAAATAATGCTTGCTGAAATTATTGAAGAAAATTGGCTCACTGCAAATGCTGTAATTGGTTTGTTCCCTGCAAATTCAAACGGCGATAATATTGTTGTTTTTAATAATGAAGATAATAAAGTTGTAAATTTTAAATTTATCAGGCAGCAAGAAGAAAAAAAGAACAAAAAACATTATCTTTCTTTGGCAGATTATATTGCACCGCAAGACAGCGAAAAGTTAGATTATATTGGAGCTTTTGCATTAACAACAGGCCTTAATATTGAGCAAAAAGTAAAAGAATTTGAGGATACAAATGACGATTATTCAGCAATAATGCTGAAAACCCTTGCTGACCGTTTTGCCGAAGCTTTTTCCGAATTATTACATAAAAAAGTAAGAACAGAATTTTGGGGATTTGCCAAAGATGAGGATTTAAGTACAGAAGAACTTTTCAAATCAAAATATCAAGGAATACGACCGGCAATAGGCTACCCTGCCTGCCCGGAACATTCTGAAAAAAGAGTTTTATTTGACTTGCTTAATGTCGAAAAAAATACAGGCATGAGCTTAACTGAAAACTTTTCAATGTCCCCGGCGGCATCAGTAAGCGGATTATATTTCGCACATCCCGAAGCCAAGTATTTCAACATCGGAAAAATCACAAAAGAGCAAGTCGAGGATTATGCTGTTAGGAAAAATATTAGCATGAAAACAGCAGAGAGGTTTTTGAGGAATATTCCGGGATATTAATAAGAAAGCCACGAATGCACGAATAAAAAAATTTTTTAATTTCAGAACTCCTGACCCATATATTGATTAACAATAATTTACGCGGAATTGTTCGTAAAATTAAATTGTCGCACTTTTTAAACCTTAAATCGTAAACAAGTCGCATTTAATTCCTAAACATGGCATTTCATCCTAACCATGCCATTGTTAATTAGCATTTTAACAAAATAGTTACGATGGGGTTGTTTTATGTAATGTTGTCAAAAAAACTCTTTCAGGTTGCGACAGATTAAATTCAGAACTCTTGACCCTTGTCCTGATTATCACTTTTTTACAATGATTAGTTCGTAATTTTAAATTGTTGCATTATTAAAAAACCGTAGGTTTGATTCTATTTGTAACACGGCACGGAAGTGCCGTGCCGAACACCATACAATTGTGAGTTCCATAGGAACGTTCCTACGGAACTCTAACTTATGTTTAGTAGTATATCACGGCAGTTCCCTGCCGTGTTACAAATAGAATGTCCCAAAAGGGACAAAAAAATATGCTTCACAAAACACGACAATTTAAATTACGATAGGTCAGGAGTTCTGAATTTAGTTCGTGCATTCGTGGCTATTTGTGAATCATAAAAGAACAAGTTGAGGATTATGCTTTTCGGAAAAATATTAGCCTGAAAGTTACGGAGAAATTTTTGAGGAATAATATGAAGTATTAATTAGAAAGCCACGAATGCACGAATAAAAAAAATAGAAATTCGTGCATTCGTGGCAAAAAATCTTAATCTAACATCTTCTGAAACCCTAAATTAATATTTATCGTATTTGCATAGACGCTTTGTCTTGAAATTATAATATATGCCAAATCAAGATATAAAAATTTATATTTTAATCCGATTCCTGCTGTTCCGAACTTTCTGTTGCCTTTTGTATAATGTTCTGAAAAATATCCGGCTCTTAAAGCAAGGGAAACGTCTTCTTTTGGTTGATACATGATTTCACCGCCGAATTTATGTAATATTTCATGTATTTCTTCTTTAAAACCAAAAGGTGCATCATAAAATGATTGAAAAATCCCTTCAATTGCTGAAACTTCATCATCCACCCCGAGCATGACACCATTTTCATAATATGGCGGTGTGGGAACAAGCATTTTTTCTGCTTGATAAGCAAGTGTATAGTTTATTTGTTTTTCTTCCGGTAAAAGTTTTTCAAAAGTCCACATTGTTCCGAGTTTTAGATTTGTCGGAATAAAATCTTTGTATATTGAAGTTTGATAATATAAAACCTTCGGACCTAAATCTGTTACAGATAACCCAAGATCATATTTTATCTTTTTATTTTCCTGTAAACCAAACTCATTTCTGTAATCAAAACCAATATCGCCGGCATAAGTTGTAAGTTTACGTGTACTTTGAAGAGTAGGGCTGTTGGCAAGATTACTTATGATATATTTTAAACTTATTCCTGTTGAAAAATGTTCTGTGAAACTGTGAGCATATTTAATGCTGCCAAAAAACTCATATATACCGGCTGTTCTGTAAATGCCGGAACTTATTGATTTTGTGTTGAAATAATAAAAGTTGCTTGCAATTATATTTTTCTCATTTATACTGTAATATATCCCTACATCTGATATTGATTCTCCCGTTCCAAAATTTCTTATCCAGGGCATATGAGATATTTTTACACCGAATACTTTTTTATTTCGAGATAATAAAGCCGGATTTTGAAATAGTCCGGCTTCATAATTATATTCAGATGCAACAACTCCAATTTCCGCCATAGCTCTTTCTCCGGCATTGGGAGTAATGTTTAATATTGGTATTGCAGTGGTGATTGCATTTAATCTGTCAGAGGTTTGCGAAAAAACAGAAAGGCTCAAAAGAACCGTTAAAGGAAATAAAATTATTTTTTTCATAATCCTATAACGTCATTTTGTATTACATCTTATTTCTATTTTGTTAAAATATGTTATTTTAATATGCGGTATTTTTCTTGAACTTTTTGAATTTATATTGTAAATTTGCGGCACTTTTTAACTCATAAAAAAATAACTAAAAATAAATAAAATGGCAAAAATTAAAGTTGGTATAAACGGATTTGGTCGTATCGGAAGAATGGCCTTTAGAATAATGCTTGAAAGAACAGATTATGAGATAGTAGGAATAAATGATCTTACAAGTAATAAAGTATTAGCTCATTTGCTTAAGTATGATTCAACTCAAGGTAAATTTAACGGAGAAGTTACTTATGATGATGAAGGTATTACGGTTAACGGGAATAAAATCGGTGTTAGTGAAGAAAGAAATCCTGCGAATATTCCGTGGGCACAAACACCTGATGTCGTTATTGAAGCAACAGGCGTTTTCAGAACAAAAGAAAGTCCTAAAGGTGGTTATGGCGACCACTTGAAAAACGGTGCTAAAAAAGTAATTTTAACTGTTCCCGCAAAGGATACAATTGACAGAATGATTGTTCTCGGAGTAAACGATGAAGATTTAAAAGATACTGATGAATGTGTTTCAAATGCATCTTGTACTACAAATTGTCTTGCTCCGGTTGCAAAAATTCTTAATGATAATTTTGGAATTGAAAAAGGATTAATAAATACAATCCATTCATATACAAATGATCAGGTTATACTTGACGGACCTCATAATGATCTCAGAAGAGCAAGATCAGCAGCTGTTTCTATTATTCCCACAACGACCGGTGCAGCTGCCGCTGTCGGAAAAATAATCCCTGAATTAAGCGGTAAATTAAACGGTATGGCAACAAGAGTTCCTACACCTACAGGCTCACTCGTTGATCTTGTTGTAACACTGAAAAAAAATGTTACTGTTGAAGAAGTAAATGCTGC
>JAUVIG010000572.1 GCA_030592825.1 Chlorobiota bacterium
TGATATTATTAACAATTGTCAGTATATAAATTTACTAAATTTATTTAAAAAAAATTTATCTGTTACTTATTAATATATTGTCAGTAATAATTAATAATAATTAAAAATTTAAATTGAATAATTGTAAATTCTTATTATAATGATAAATTATTTTTCTTTGCAAAATTAACTTTTAATTTTCTATATTAAAATTATCAACTTTTTATTAAATATTTCAGAAGAATTTAATCAATTGAAATATATATAAATAGGAATAGTTTTTAACAGCTTGTTAGTATCTAAATTTAAAATTATTTTAACATAATATTTACATAATTCATTAGTTATTAACCGCTTATAAAAAAAAATTTAATTTAAAAAAATACTATCTTTCTTTTTATAAAATGATAAATTTATGAAAAAAATTGCATTTGCATGTGATCATGCAGGATTTGAAACAAAAGAATTTTTGATAAAATTGTTAAAAAAACAAGGTTATGAAACTAAAGATTTCGGAACCTATTCTTCTGAAAGTGTGGATTATCCTGATTATGCCCACCCAATGGCAAAAGCTGTTGAAAATAAAGAATATGATTTTGGAATATCTTTATGCGGCAGCGGAAACGGTATTAATATGACAGCTAATAAGCACCAAGGAATAAGATCTGCTTTATGCTGGAATGTAGAGATTGCAGAACTTGCCAGATTACATAATAATGCTAATATTTGTGCATTACCGGCTCGTTTTGTAAACAGAAGATCAGCAGCAAAAATTGTTGAAATTTTTTTAAAAACTGATTTTGAAGGCGGAAGACATACCATAAGAACAAAAAAAATAAAAATATAAAGAACTCTTTTTATATTAAAATTAAAAAAAATATTACCTTTGGAACGGAAAAAGAAATATTATGATTTCAAATACATGTAAATACGGAATTAGAGCAGTAATTTATCTTGCAGTTAATATTTCCGGAGACGAAAAAATAGGAATAAAAAAAATATCAGAAGACCTTGATTTACCGGGACCCTTTTTGGGTAAAATTATGCAATCTTTAGCAAAAAATAAAATGCGGAAATCAGTTAAAGGTCCTCACGGAGGATTTGGTTTGGCAAAGGATCCCGATGATATTTCTCTTTACGATATTGTTAGTATAATTGACGGAACAGATGTGTTTCATGAATGTTTAATAGGAGTAAAAATTTGTGATAATAATCCGGAAAATGAAAAATTTTGTCCTTTCATGAAAAGGTCTCACAAAGTGAGAGAGAGCCTTAAAAAAGTTTTTGAAGAACAAACAATAGGAGAGTTTGTAAGAGGAATTAAAAAAGTTGATACACCTTTGCAAATATGAACTAAAATGAGCAATTATGTTTTAAATACTGACATAATTTTTGTTTTAAAATAAAGAAAACATCCGACAATTATTCCGAAAAAATTTGCAATAAAATCATAAAAACTTCCGAAGCGGGTATCGGTCAGTAATTCTTGAATTATTTCGATAATACCGCTAAAGATTAATATAAGAGTAAGAACTGATAAGATAAGCAAACTTGTCGGTTTTTTTTTGCTGTTGTGAATATCAATTAAAAGTGCTGCAGTTAAAAGTAAATACATAAAAAAATGAATAAGTTTATCCGAATGTTCAAAATCAATAAAACTAATTTTATCAGTATTTTCTGCAGGTAACAGGCTTAATAAAAGCACAATAATAACAGTAATAATTGATTTATAATATTTAAGTAATTTTGTCAAATGTCCGGTATTTATGTTCATATTCCGTTTTGTGCAAAAAAATGTTTTTACTGTGATTTCTACACAGTACAATCAACAAAGTATAAGGATGATTATCTTAATGCTTTATTTTCAGAAATCAAATTAAGAAAAAATTATTTGAATAATGATATTATTGAGACAATATATCTTGGAGGAGGAACTCCAAGCACACTAAAAACAGATGAAATTGAAAAAATTATACAGGAAATCAAGAAATATCACAGGGTTTCAGAAAATGCAGAAATAACAGTTGAAGTAAATCCGGATGATATTGATCAAGAATATGTTAAAGGACTAAAACGGACATCTGTAAACAGAATAAGCATAGGGCTTCAATCTTTTTTTGATAATGATTTAAAACTGATGAACAGAAGACATAATGCTTGGGAAAATAAAAAAGCCGTTAAGTTGTTGCAAGATGCGGGATATTTTAATATAAGCGGAGATTTGATATATGGATTACCCGGACTAAGTAAGGCAAAATGGAAAGAAAACCTTAATCTTTTTTTTGCATTAAATCTTCCTCACTTATCGGCGTATCATCTTACATATGAACCTAATACTGCATTTCACAACTATTTGAAAAAAGGAAAAATAAAAGAAATACCGGAAGATAGAAGCGAAGAACAGTTTCGACTTTTATGTTTAGAAGCAGAAAAGAACAAGTTTATTCATTATGAAACATCAAATTTTGCAAAACCCGGTTTTTATTCAAAACATAATACAGCTTATTGGCAACAAAAAAATTATTTGGGTTTAGGTCCGGCAGCACATTCATATACCGGTAAATCTCGTCAATTTAATGTGAAGAGCTTAACAAAATATATTGAAAAAATAAACAATAAAACTAATCATTATGAAATAGAAATTCTCTCTGTAACAGACAAATATAACGATTATTTAATAACAAGTTTAAGAACAATCA
>JAUVIG010000467.1 GCA_030592825.1 Chlorobiota bacterium
GATTCTGCCACTAAGGCACCAAGGCACTATGAATCACAAAGAATTTCTTTCCGACACTTTATCCTTAGTGTACCTTTGTGTTTTCGTGACTTTGTGGCAAAAAAACACTTTTCGGAGCGGACTCAACAATAGATTTTTAGAGCTTGTAAAATAAACTTTAACAATCGTATCGTCCTGAAAAAATTATTCACTAATCAATTGTTTCCTCGCTTCATCTAATAATTCTTGCGATTCGGCTTTCGGATAACTTAAATCCATTTCTTTCATTGTTTGGTAAATAATTTTACCTATAGCAATTCTCGAAAACCATTTATTATCTGCAGGTATGATGTGCCAAGGAGCGATATCAGTACCTGTTGCGTTAATCATTTCTTCAAAAGCTTTTCGATATTTATTCCAATATTTTCTTTCTTTCAAGTCACCTGTACTGAATTTCCAATTTTTTTCAGGTGTATCAAGTCTGGCAATAAATCTGTTTTTTTGTTCTTCTTTTGAAATGTTAAGGAAAAACTTAATGATTCTCGTTCCGCTGTGATAAATATGATTTTCAAAATCATTAATACGTTTATAACGGTTTGTCCAAAATTCATCATTCACTTTTTTTAATGTATCAATATCCGGTATTCGTTCTCCTAAAATATAATCGGGATGAACCTTTGTAACCAAAACATTTTCATAATAAGAACGATTAAATATCTCAATCATACCTCTTTCCGGTAAGGCCTGGTAATGTCGCCATATAAAGTCGTGTTCAAGTTCATTTTTGGATGGAGATTTAAAACTGTGTACTCGGCATCCTTGCGGATTAATACCGCCTAAAACATGCCTGATAGCACCGTCTTTACCGGCAGCATCTGAAGCCTGAAGAATAATTAATAATGAATATGTGTCATCGGCATAAAACATCTCTTGTATTTCTCTGAGCTCTTTAGTGTTTTCTTTTAAAGCATTCTTCGCTGATTTTTTATTATAATCTCCTGTGTAACCGGTATCATAGCTTTCAAGATTGATCTTTGTCTCCGGGTTTACTAATAATTTGTTAATGTCAAAGTCCATAGTTTAAAATTTATAGGGATAGTTCGTTATATAGTTTAATAGTTTCTCTTCTTTTTTTGATTTTAGAACTTATGTGTAATAAGTAATTATATTTTTTCGTATGCTTATTTATGACTGCCAACTGTTGACTGCCTACTTTTAATAATCATCTGTTTAAAGCAGTTTTTTTTACAGCTCCTTAGGCTGCTATAAAGTTATTAATATTTTACGGCAAAAACAAGAACATCATCAATTTGAACATGATTATTTTGCCAATCAATGAATTGTTTTTCAAGAATTATTTTTTGTTCCTTTAATGGTTTCTTATAATTTTTAATTAATAATTTTTTAAATGCTGCTATTGTATATTTAACCGGTTTAAGATTTTGTCCGCCGAATTGATCAGCATATCCGTCAGAAAATAAATAAATTATGTCGTTTTTTTGAAGTTTAATTTCTTGCATCTTAAACGGTATCTCTTTAGGATAGATTCCTATAGGATTCATAACCGGTTCAAGTTCAATAATATTACCGTTTCTCATTAAATATCCGGTGTTATTTGCTCCGGAGAAATACAAAGTACCGGTATTATTATCTATTACACAAAGTGATATGTCAATACCGTCTTTTTGTTCTTCTAATTCACCTGTTTGGCTGAAAGATCTCTTCAAAATAAACCTCATTTCTTCCAGAATCTGATCAGGTCCGGTAATATCAGAGTTTAGAGATAACTCATTCAACAAAGAAATGCCTAACATGCTGACAAAAGCACCCGGGACACCATGCCCTGTACAATTAGCTGCAGCAAATACAGAATAATGATCTTTTTTTATTGCCCAATAAAAATCACCGCTCACAATTTGTAAAGGCTTATATAGTATAAAATGACTTTCAAAAATTTCTTCTAAATATTTTTCTGAAGGCAGTGCTGCGGTCTGTATTTTTTTTGCATATTCAATGCTGTCAGTAATCTTTTTGTTTTGAGATTTAATAAATTTGCTCGTTTTTTGCTTTTGCTTTAAACTCAAATAAATAAAAATGATGATTGTTATTAATAAAAAAACAGCAATTGTAAAAGCATAGTTTTGATTTCTTTTCTTTTTGATTTGTGCATCTCTTTTTCCCAATTCGAGTTTTTGTTGATCAATCTCTTTTTGTTTTTTATTTGACTGATATTTTGCTTCGGCATCTTCGATTTGTTTATTTTTTTCTTTATTAAAGATGCTGTCTTCAAATTTTTTGAATTTTTTATGATAGTATAATGCTTTTTTGAAATTGCCAATATTCTCATATATTGCAGAACTTTGCTTATATGCATTTTTTTCTAATGATAATAAGCCGATTTCTTTGGAAATATCAACAGCTCTTAAGCAATAATCTAATGATTTATCATATTTATGCAGGATATTGTATAGATCCGATAAACCTAACATAATATATACTTCCCCTTGCTTATTTTTATGCTTCTGAGCTATAATCATTGCTTTAGCAAGATACAATTCAGCTTTTGAATATTTTTTTTTATTTATATAGCACTCAGACATATTAGTATATACATGAGCTTCCAGAATTGGATTTTTATTTTTGAGTGCAAAATCCAATGTCTTGTTATAATGTTTCAGTGCAATATCAACATTATTTAGTTCTGCTTCAATGATACCAATATTTAAGTTACATTTTGCAATACCTTCTAAATCGTTGATTTCCTGACAGATGTTTAAACATTTCTCATAATAGTCA
This sequence comes from Chlorobiota bacterium, assembly GCA_030592825.1. GTDB lineage: Bacteria > Bacteroidota > Bacteroidia > Bacteroidales > JAADGE01 > JAADGE01. The sequence continues at coordinate 2,776 of JAUVIG010000467.1, forward strand.
AGAGATTTAGAATAGTTTTTTAAGTAATAATGAATCAATCCTATACTGTAGTATTGACCGGCTGTTTCGCTTTCAGACATCTTTCCTGCACTGATCAATATATCACGTATTTTTTGAGCTTTTAAATAATTATTCAGGGCAATCGAATAATAGCCTTTATCAACATAAATATTGCCAATTCCGTTGTAGATATTAGCTTTAAGTTCATTTACAGAAAATTTTACAATGTTACTTTCTGTATATTTATATAAATGATCACAATATTCCAATGCTTTGTTAAAATATTTTTCTGATTCATTATAATTCATTTTTAAAGATTCAGCAAAACCAATTTCATACATACATAAGGCATATAAATAACTTCCTGTTTCTTTTATTTTTTCATTTTTAGATTTCATTATTTTTTTAGACAATACTATTGCTTGATTGAAGCAGATGATTGCAGAATCGGAATAAATATCATTGTAATAATTACCGAGTTCAATTAAAAGTTTTGCTTTAGAAGTATCTTCTTTAATTTTGTTAAAAAGATTTAATAAAGAATCTTGTTTTGAAATTTGGGAATTTGCAAAAAAAGAAGATAATATTAATGATATTAGGATTATTACTTTTTTCATTAAAAAGAAAAAACGTTTAACATCGCAATATA
>JAUVIG010000186.1 GCA_030592825.1 Chlorobiota bacterium
AATTTAGAATTAGCGGAATTATTATTGCAAACGGAGCCGATTTAAAACAAAAAAATACCGACACAGGAAGTTCGGCAATAGATTATGCCACAATTAATAATGATACAGAAATGATTAATCTGCTGTTAAAATATGAAACCGGAAAAGAAAATATTACATTGCCTGTTAAAATAAAAAATACAATTAGTTTTAAGAAAAACCATAATAATATAGTTGAATTTAAATTTTTTATGTCAAATATATCCGATACCTTATCTACTCAAGTTTTATATGATAATATTTTTTTAAATGCAAAGCTTATTATCAATAAAGCAACTTTAAACCTTATTGAATTAGATCATTTACATAAAAAAGAAATACTTATTATCAAAAATGTAAACCTTGTTGGATTAGATGATTTAAATAAAAAAGAAATACTTTCTGCAAATGATGGTGTTGATTTTTCGTGGGATGCATCAGTCAATTCTTTAAAAACCAAATATGGAAATGTGTTTACTGTTCAATGGAAATATTTAAATGCTTATTCAAATATTATAGAGGTAAATATTGAGAAACAAACTATAGTTGATATTATAAATATTGATAAAGAAAAAGCATTAGAAATTGCAAATAATGATGCCCAAAAAGCATATCGTGATTTATCAATCTACAACATCAAAGCAGAATTGACAGATGAAGAATGGCATATAGATTACAATTTATCTGACCCGCAAATGGTTGGCGGAGGGCCGCAATACGTAATTTCGGCAAAAACAGGAGAAATGACAGTGTATAAATACGAACAATAAATCAAACAAATCATGACAAAATATCTTTTTCTATGGGTAATAATTTTAATATTCTCTTGTAACACTCGTTCAGTACAAGATAATCATCAATAAGACAAAGTTGTCGAAGAAGTTTACTTAGGAACTGTTAAGAAATAAAGTTTGCAAAATTGACGAAGTTATTTTGTTTATTTTCAAGGCATAAAAGTTGCGAATAGCCACTGTTTATTTAATATTTTTATAACGCTGAAAATAAGCAAAAGAACAAGTCAAAATGTAAAGGTTATTTCTTAACAGTTCCTTAATACCAAATAATTTTATCGGCACAATTGATATTTATTTTGATGCAAAAGACGGCACAGAAAAAGAATATAAAGACAGCGTCAGAATATTCAGAATACCCGAAACCGGAGTATTAAAAACAAAATTTCCCTATTGCAAAGGCACTTACTTAAAAGACAGCAGAAAATATTACTATATAAATAATAATCAGCGGATTGAATTGCCGATGACTATGAATATTCATGCTGAAATTGACGGAATTGCAGTATTTAAAGATTTTGATATTAAAGAAAATCATAAAATAATCGGGGCGCGATATTATGTCGATTCATTAAAAAATCTGAATAAATATATTGAACTCGGAATATATTAAAATTACAAAACTTACATCAAACATAAAACTTATAAGTAATACTACTTACAAGGTGGTCTCTAAAAATTCAAAGTTCAAGGCTTTCAAATTTTTCAAAGCTTGAGTTTACCCTTGTAAATGAATGTTTTGAAAAATTTGTATAACGCAGAAATTTGATTTTTTAGAGGTTACCATAAATTAATTAGAATTTGATGTACACAATCATTAAAGCACGCACAAAAGAGCAGTATGATGAAATAATAAAACTATTTCAGGAATATCAAATTGAATTAGGAAAAGATTTATGTTTTCAAAATTTTGAAGATGAACTAAAAAATATACCCGGTAATTATGGAATGCCTGATGGAGAACTGTTACTTATATATGACATAAAAAATAATTTATATGCAGCTTGTGTCGGATTACGAAAAATCAATAATTATGTATGTGAAATGAAACGATTGTTTGTCAGACCTGATTTTCGAAAACACGGATACGGCAAAGTATTAACAGAACATATAATTAAAATTGCTGAAAAAAAGAACTACCGAACAATGGTTCTTGACACATTAAAAGAACTTAAACCTGCAATAAATTTATATAAAAAATTCGGTTTCCGTGAAATTGAGCCGTACTATGAAAATCCCTTAAAAGGAATAATATATATGAGTAAAGAACTTAATAAAAAATAAACATATGAACAACCAAACAATATTAACAATAATGCTTTTTGTTTTTGTAATATCCGGCAGTATAACAAACAGCTATTGCCAAACAAACACAGAAATAATTACAGAATACGGAACAGGATTAATTTGGACTTATAATCCAAGCGATTCCGATATTGATTATATTGCCGAAACACACAGCGGAGTTTCGGATACAAGTCAATATGCAAAAGACAGAGACATTGATAAAGGATTAATTTATTTCCTTTGCAGCGAAAAAAGGCAAACTGATTTCAGTATTCCAAAAGAAAAAATAATAAATGTAATTCATATTAAACACGATATAACTGTTTATGGCGGAGTAGATTATGCATTCACGCAAGATACAGTATATGAAATACATACATCAACTTCAAATGCAGGAATTTTTACAAGCTCTCATATTACACTAATTCCGAATTTAAAAAATCATTTAGATTATTACAGCCTGTTTAATAAAGATAACTGCGTTCCGAATAAAGATTTATTTTTTCTGACATTAAATTTTTGCCGAAGAAACAGAATAATAATAAAACTATGAACAAAAAACAATTGAATAAAAAACTGCTTGAGGCAATTAATAATAATGATGTTAAAAAAGTAAAAGAATTAATTAAAAAAGGGGCAGATGTAAATACAAAAGCCCTAATGTTTGCAGTTTATGCAGGTACTCTTGATATTGTAAAATTACTGATAGAAAAAGGTGCAGATATAAATGTAAAAGATAAAGGCGGTTGGACGGTTTTAATGCCTACAGCTATAAAAGGTTTTTTTGATGTCGCAAAATTATTAATTGAAAAAGGTGCTGATGTAAACGCAAAAAACAAAACCGGACAAACAGCATTAACAATAGCAAAAGAAAATAAAAATAAAGAAATAATTAAACTCCTAAAAGATAACGGAGCAAAAGAATTATAAATAAAATTATGAACAAAGAACAATTAAATAAAAAACTGTTTAAAGCAGTTGAAAACAATAATATCAAAGAAGTAAAAGCATTGATTAAGAAAAATGCAGATGTAAATGCAAGAGATATAGAAGATATATCTGTATTATCATTAACTGCTAAAAATAATTTTTTTGATATTGCAAAACTCCTGACAGAAAACGGTGCAGATGTGAATGCAAAAGATAAATATCTGGGAGCAACAGCATTAGCCTGGGTATCAGTATATGATGATAAAACAGATATTGCAAAACTCCTTATAGAAAAAGGTGCTGATGTAAATGCAAAAGATAAATACGGCAATAGTATTTTGACACTCACAAAAAACAGAAAAAAAAATAAAATAATTAAATTCCTAATAGAAAACGGAGCAAAAGAATAATAAAATGGTACTATCACAAATTTAACGGAAACATATTTATTAAATCCATAGGATTGAGCTATTTGTATTAATTAAAGGCTATGGTTTAGAATATCTGTGATATTTGAATTTGTATTATTATTTTATATTTTTGTTTTTTAAAACTTAAAAATTATGATAAATCGAACATTACTATCAATTATTCTTGGAATGATATTATTTGCTTTTTCAGCAAATGCACAAAAAACTGACATCGTTACTACGAAAAAAACAGACAATACAATTGGTGCTGCCGACAAAAATCCGTTACAATCATTCTGCCGACCCGGTGCAAAAAATGAGATAACAATTGGAACAGGAACTGAATCGGAAGAGTATCCGATTTATGCTTTTTATAACTATTCATACACTCAAAGTATATACTTGCAATCTGAAATTGGAGCTGCCGACGATATTACTAAAATTTGGTATTATTTTAACGGCAGTACTTTGTCAAATTCAAATAATTGGACAATATATTTAGGACATACTACAAAGGCGCAATTTGATAATAATGATGATTGGATAGATATTACTTCTTTAACAGAAGTGTATTCCAATACTTTTACCGACCCTGAAGGTGCAGGCTGGATTGAGTTTGATATCACTGACTTTGCGTATAACGGAACCGACAATTTAATTATTGCAGTTGATGAGAATTCTCCTGAACATAATGCATTTGATGATCTGTTTTATAATTCAATCGTTACTAACAATCGGAGTATGGTATGTTTTAGCGACTACAACAATCCTGATCCTGCATCACCTCAAACAGCACAATATAATAAAGCTTTTATTCCGAATATTAGAATATTATTAGGTGAATCTCCTGTAGATGATTTAGGTGTTATTGCTGTTACTCCTACGGGTGGGATTCTATCCGGTTCTACATTTACTCCTACTGTTACTGTTCGCAACTATGGAACTGATGACCAAGCTGCTTGGGAAATTACTCTTGTTTCTGATCCGGCAGCTTATAGTGAATTAATTACTAATCCCGGTAATATTACAGCAGGCAGTGATTTAGTTATTGATTTCCCTGAGTGGACACCGGCTGCAGGAAGTTACACTCTTACTGCTATTGTTACACTTGCTGACGATTCTAACCCTGACAATGATGAATTATCCGACAGTATATTGGTGATAGAATTAAGCAATCCAATTTATAAACAACATCAAATTATAAATGAACAAGGCACTCATACAACCGGTGATGATGTTAGTATGTTAGAAGCTACTCAAACTATTATAGGTAACGGATTCCAATATGATTCTGATATTTGGGTTGCTGACGACTTCACTGTTCCTGCCGGTGAAACTTGGAATATTACCGGTTTTAATTTCTTTGGATATCAAACCGGTACTCCTGCAGGTACTTCAACTTTCACAGGTGCTTATGCAAAAATATATAATGGTAATCCTTCTGCAGGAGGTACACTTATTCACGACTTCTCTTCTGCTAACTTACAGGTAATCACCTTCTTTATTAATGCATACAGAATTGCAAACGGAGCATATACAAATTCTGACAGAGCAATTAATCAAATTGTCTGCTTTTGTCCTGAAGTATCATTAACAGAAGGCACATATTGGATTAGTTGGGCAGCTCAAGGCAGTGCCGCTTCAGGTCCGTGGACTCCTCACTTGCAATTGATAAATGGTAATACTACAACCGGTAATGCAATACAATGGATCAATGGCTCATGGGAAGCAATAACAGATGTTGGGAACCAAGGTGTGCCGTTTGATTTATTAGGCTCTATAGATGGTTCAACTAATATTAACTTGCTTAACACTGATGCTGTAAAAATCTATCCGAACCCTTCAAAAGATGTATTTACTATTTGTGTTGATAATAACTACAAACTTGAAGTTATTGATATTACAGGAAAAGTTGTTTATACTCAAGAATTAATACAAGCGCAAACTGATATTAATCTATCAAAACAAGCAGGTATTTATCTGATTCGCTTAACTAACAGCGAAAAAACTGTCAATTACAAAATAATTATTGAATAATCAATAAATTCTATATAATTACCGGAAGATTTAATCATTCTTCTTAAATTCGTGCATTCGCGGCTTCTTTTTTTTTATATGATGACATATGGATTTAGTGCTGAATAAATTTCTGCCCTTACAAAAAAAAGAGTTTGAATATTATAAAAGGGCAGACAAAATTATATCCAAAGGATTTTTTATTTCATCATACCTCATAACGATATATTAACACAAAAAAAAGCTTGTCAAATTTGACAAGCTTTTTTTTGTATAAAAGTTTATGAATAAATATTAAATCACTTTAACATTTACTGCGTTCAGTCCTTTTTTACCTTCCTGTAATTCAAACTCTACTGCATCACCGTCACGAATTTCATCAATTAATCCGGAAGCATGTACAAAGTATTCTTTGTTTGTTTCCTCATCACTAATAAAACCAAATCCTTTAGTTTCATTGAAAAATTTTACTGTTCCTTTATTCATTACTAATAGTTAAAAATTTATATAATGCTGCAAATGTAGTATTTTTTTTAATCTAATCGTTTTTTTCTTATTTTTTTTCTTATTTTTTTTATATATCCGGAATCCAATAATTGTTTGTTTCAAGAAAATAATACTTTTGCACATTATAATTTTTACAATATGAAAAAACAAGATTTATATATAATTATAGGTGTTATCATTTTTTTGTTACCTTTTTTTCTCATTGAAGATGTATATACTTTTTACACAAAGTTTAACTAAGACCACGGTTTGATTACTGCCTTTATTAAATTTGCAATATTAGCAACATTTGGTGAATCTATTGGATTACGCATCAAAGAAGGTGTATATAATCGAAAAGGTTTCGGACTGTTACCGCGTGCCGTTGTATGGGGGTTTCTCGGCATTACCATTAAATTGGCTTTTGTTATTTTTGCTTCCGGAACACCGGTATTTTTAGAATATATCGGATTAAAAGATGCCGGCAAGATCCTTTCGGGCAACCTTAACGGACATAAAGTATTGGTTGCTTTCTCTGTAAGTTTTGCCATGAACTTAATATATGCTCCGGTAATGATGACTTTTCATAAAATTACAGATATTCATATAATAAACAAGGGCGGAAAATTAAGTTCTCTTGGCAAGAAAATTCATTTTGCAGAGATATTTAAAAGCATAAATTGGGATGTGCAATGGCATTTCGTTTTCAAAAAAACCATTCCCTTCTTTTGGATTCCTGCTCATACTGTTACCTTTCTCCTACCACCGGATTTTAGAGTCTTGTTTGCGGCTCTGTTGGGAATTGCTTTAGGATTGATTTTGGCTGTTGCGAGTTTGAAAAAATAATTGCTGTCTTACAAAAAATATAAATCACTATAAACACCCAATATTTTTTTTGGAAAGAATATAAAGAAGTTGCTCATATCGTAAAGAATTAAATAAGTTAATATACATGATATTTTTCTGTCAAGGTTTATTCTGACAACAAAGGCTTATTTTTCTTATGAAAACTTGCCATATGATCCTGATAATAAAAGCCTTAATAAAGCATCTTCATTAACGCAACCACTCTTCGATTTTAAAACATCATTCTCAATCTCATATTAATGAGACCGGTAAGAGTTTTTCATAAAAAAAGAAAAGAATTTACTCTTCGTTTTTGAAAGAATATTACTGAAACAAAAACCGGCATAACGCTTGTAACATTCAGGCAAACAGAGCAATACACGCTTTGGCATTTAATTTGAAATACTAACAGCGAACAAATAA
>JAUVIG010000038.1 GCA_030592825.1 Chlorobiota bacterium
GAAAAAGAAGAAGAACTTAATAAAGAAGAACTTTCAAAAGATAATGATAAAAAAGATGAACCAAAAACAGTTGAATGTCCGTATTGCGGTAAAAAGAATGACGCCGGAAGAACTGAATGTAAATATTGCGGAGCTCCTTTATAAATTTAAATATTATTTACATTGCTGAATTGTTTCATTGCGACATTGTTTTTTTAGCAATTTAACAATGAAACAATTTAACAATGTAACAGGAACTGTTTGCTCCAATTATTTCGGAAAGCAATATTTGTTAATAATTTTCGGTAATGGCATATATTATTAATCCAAAGAACCAATCATTTTTTTAGGATCTACCCATTCATCAAATTGTTCATTTGTTACAAAACCGAGTTCAATTGCAGCTTCTCTCAATGTCGTGCCTTCAGCATGTGCTTTCTTTGCAATTTTAGCTGCTTTTTCGTAACCTATTTTTGTATTTAAAGCCGTTACTAACATCAATGAATTCTCCAGATTGGTTTTAATAACATCATGGTTTGGTTCAATACCAACGGCACAATTATCATTAAATGATACACAAGCATCTCCTAATAATCTTCCGGATTCCAAGAAATTATGAATCATTACAGGTTTAAAAACATTCAGTTCAAAATGGCCTTGCATTCCGCCGATTGCAATGGCAGTATCATTTCCCATAACTTGTGTACAAACCATGGTCAGAGCTTCAACTTGAGTAGGATTAACTTTACCCGGCATAATTGATGATCCCGGTTCATTTGAAGGAATTATTATTTCACCTATACCGCCTCTGGGACCTGATGCCATAACTCTAATGTCATTTGCAATTTTCATTAAACTTACGGCAATTGTTTTTAATGCTCCCGAAGTTTCTACAAAAGCATCATGTGCTGCGAGACCTTCAAATTTATTTTCGCCTGTAATAAACGGATAACCTGTTAATTCGGCAATCTTCTTTGCAACAAGTTCTGTATATCCTTCAGGTGTATTTATTCCTGTTCCTACGGCTGTCCCGCCGAGAGCTAATTCAGTCAGATGATCTAAAGTAGCTTTAACAGCTTTTAATCCGTGATCTAATTGTGAAACATAACCTGAAAATTCTTGCCCCAAAGTTAAAGGTGTTGCATCCATCCAATGAGTTCTTCCGTTTTTAACAACATCTTTAAAAGCTTTAACTTTGTTGTTAAATGTATCTTTTAGTTTTTCAATTCCCGGAATTGTTGTCTCAAGTAACATTTTGTATCCGGCAATATGCATAGCTGTCGGAAAAGTATCATTTGAAGATTGAGATTTATTAACATCATCATTCGGATGAATCGGGCTTGAACCTTCACCGAGTTTTCCGCCGTTTATAACATGTGCTCGATTAGAAACAACTTCATTCACATTCATATTAGATTGTGTTCCTGAACCTGTTTGCCAAATAACAAGAGGAAATTGGTCATCTAATTTTCCTTCGATTATTTCATCACAAACTTTTGTTATCAAATCCTTTTTTTCTGCATTCAATACTCCGAGTTCATTGTTTGTAATTGCAGCAGCTTTTTTTAAATATCCGAATGCTTTGATAATCTCTATAGGCATTGAAGCCGGATCCCCAATCTTAAAATTTTCTCTGGAACGTTGTGTCTGTGCTCCCCAATATTTATCAGCAGGTACTTTCACTTCTCCCATCGTATCATGTTCAATTCTGTATTTCATATTTTTTTGATATTTATTGATTAATTTAGAAATATTTTATTTCAGCTATATTATTGAGTGCGGTATAAATAAGGTGCAAAGCAACTTATTCTGTAAACAACACAGAGTATAACAATCTTATAATCTGCCAATTAGGAGAGTTGCTATGCACCTGGTTTTTACGGAATTAACCTTTTGTCACGGATTCAATTATTTATTCGATTTTCTTTTCTTTTGAATATATTTTATTAAGAATATTAACCTGTAAATTTCATTTTGCAACTTAAAATCAAACATTCAAAAGGTTCTTTAAATTTTCCTGTCTGCCCTGCCTGCCGTCAGGCAGGCAACAGGCAGAAAACTTTAAACTTTGAACTTTATAACTATAACACTATAAAACTATAAAACTATAAAAGTTCCAGCATTTTAGAACCTAAATCAGCCGGTGAATCAACAACATGAACACCGCATTCTCTTAATATTTGCTTCTTAGCTTGTGCCGTATCAGCTTTTCCGCCGATAATTGCACCTGCATGTCCCATTCTTTTTCCTTTCGGTGCAGTTTCACCTGCAATGAACGCAACCACAGGTTTAGTTCCGTTTTCTTTTATCCATTCACCAGCATCTGCTTCCATATTTCCTCCTATTTCACCTATCATAACGATGCCTTTTGTTTCTGCATCTGCTTCAAAGAGTTTTATCGCATCTAATGTAGAAGTTCCGATTATTGGATCGCCGCCGATACCGATTGCAGTTGTTTGACCTAAGCCGACTTTTGTAATTTGGTCAACAGCTTCATAAGTTAATGTTCCTGATTTTGAAACTATACCAACTGAACCTTTTTTAAAAATAAATCCCGGCATAATGCCGATTTTTGTTTCCTCAGCAGTAATAATTCCCGGACAGTTAGGTCCGATCAAAGTTGTATCTCTGTCTGAAATATATTCTTTTACTTTAACCATATCGGAAGTTGGTATTCCTTCTGTAATTGCAACAATTACTTTAATCCCGGCATTGGCTGCTTCCATTATTGCATCTGCTGCAAAAGCAGGCGGCACGAATATGATTGAGATATTTGCTCCGGTTTCTTTAACAGCATCTTCCACTGTATTAAAAATTGGCTTATCCAATTGGAATTGTCCTCCTTTACCCGGTGTTACTCCTCCTACAACATTAGTTCCGTATTCGATCATTTGTGTAGCATGAAATGTTCCTTCACTGCCTGTAAATCCTTGCACAATAACTTTAGAATCTTTGTTTACTAATACACTCATTTATAATAAGTTTTATGTTTATTTATAATTGATTGACAAAAGTAATTTTTTTCAATGACTAATCAAAAAAAACAGAATGTTTGATAACAAAAAGACATTTTATTAACAGCTCAAGAAGAACCTGCTAATGTTAAGAATTTTGCAACTTGTAACCCGTAACCCGTAACCCGTAACCCGCAACTATAACACAAAACATCTCGTTTTCACTGCCGACTGCCACTCATTCATTAATCAACTGCAAAAAATAAACATCTTTAAGACCGGTTTCTGTATTGATCCATTCAAGTTTTTTCCCGCTTATTTTAAATCCTGATTTTTTAAATAATTCGAGACTTTTATTATTATCTTCACTAATATTACAATACAATTGATTTAATTTCAGTACTTTAAAAGAATAGTCTGTCAGCAAAGCAAGAGCATTGCTTGCATAATGTTTTCGTCTTTCTTTTTCGGTAATAACTATTCCGATACCTGCTCTTAAATGAAAAGGATCATAATCAAACAGATCAATAAAGCCGACTGCTTTTTTTCCGTCAACAGATTCTATAGCCAATCTTAATTGCTTTGTTGTAAAAATATCAAGATGAGAATTTTTTATGTATTCTTTTAAAATATGTTTTGAAAAAGGAGTTAAAGTATTGCTTAATTCCCAATTATCCTGATTGTTTTCAACACTAAATAAAAAATCAATATCTGATAATTCTATACTTCTAAGTCTAATAACAGAATTTTCAAGCGTTTTCATGAAAAAAGTTTTTACAAATGTAAAAAAAGATATATATTTCGGAGTTAATATTTTTATAAAAATAATTCCTAAAAAAGGAACGTTTTTTGTAAAATGTAATATTTTAACAGATTCTTTACATTTATTTATAAGGTTTCTGATTTTTATTCTGATAAAAAAATGAGAATCGTGCAACTATTTTAAGTGTTTAAAAGTCTTGAGTTTGTAATAGAATACCCAACATTTAAATTTACCATAAATAACATTTTGCAACTTGTTATATAGCAGTATGTTATAATGAATATTGAAATGTTATTATTTGAAACATCCGAGCAATTAGTCAAATCAAAAGATATATTTTTCGGAAGTTTTTTTAAGATAATTAAAATTTTAAAAATTAGACACATGAAAAAGTTTTTCATTATTACTCTGTTTATTAGCTTAGGCTATTTTGTTAATGCACAAACCCTCCCAACTACTTCCGATAATACGGTTAGTACATCCGAAGACCTTGATAGAGTCTTTGGTGTAGTGGATTTCCCTTTTGTAGATCCTGATGTCGGTGCAAGTTTATGGCAAATCAGAATTACAAACAATGTCACTACAGGAACACTCTATGATGACAGTAATTTAAACGGTGTAATTGACGGAGGCGAGGCTCTCGGTGCCGGGAGTGTTGTTTTAGTTTCAAATTTTAACAGATTTAAATTTAAACCGCTTCCGGATCAAAACGGAGTCGGTTATGATCAATTTGATTTTCAAGTTCATGATGGAGTTGACGGTTGGAGTATATTGCCGGCAAGTACTATGACAATAGATGTTACAGCTGTTAATGATGATCCGGTTGTAACAACAAACACAGGCAAAACTGTTGCAGAAGGTGCAACCAACCAAGCAATTGCTCAAGTTGAATTAGAAACAACAGATATAGAACAAAATGCAAATAATTTAACTTATACGCTAAACTCTATTCCCGTAAACGGAACATTAACAAATGGCGGACCGCCCCTCGGTGTCGGAGGAAATTTTACGCAAGCTGATATTAATGCCGGAAATGTTGAATATAATCATGACGGTTCTGAAACTAACAGCGATGCTTTTACTTTTTCTGTTGATGACGGTGCAGGCGGTTCAACTCCTGTTACAGCTTTCAGTATTACAGTTACACCTGTTAATGACCCGCCTGTTCTTGTAAATAATACCGGCAAAACAGTTAACGAAGGGGCAGCAAACCAAATAATTCCTAATACAGAACTGCTCGTAACTGATGTTGATAATACAAATGCCCAAATTGAATACACATTAACAACAATTCCAACAAACGGAACATTATTCTGTGGTGGTGCTTTAGGCCTTGGAAGTACATTTACCCAAGCGAATATTAACGCTAATATGCTTCAATATACTCACGATGGTTCTGAAACTGTTGCTGACCTTTTCAGATTTACTGTAAGTGACGGTGCCGGAGGAAATATTGGTGTAACTCAATTTGATATTACAATAAACCCGCAAAATGACGATCCTGTGGTTACAACAAATACAGGAAAAACGGTAACCGAAGGAGCAACAAATCAAACAATATTAAATACAGAATTGGAGACAACAGATGCTGAAAGCGGACCTGCTCTTTTAACTTACACATTATCAGCTGTACCTGCAAACGGAACCATAACAAATGGAGGACCCCCTCTTGGTATAGGCGGCACTTTTACTCAACTTGATATCAATTCTAATAATGTTGAATATAATCATGACGGAAGCGAAACAATTAGTGATTCATTTACTTTTACAGTAGATGACGGAACAGGAGGAACTACAGTTGCTACTGTTTTTGTAATTACAATAACTCCTGTAAATGATGATCCTGTGCTTGCATTAAATACCGGAAAAACTGTTAATGAAGGAGCAAACAATCAAATTATACTGAACACTGAATTACGTGTTACAGATGTTGATAATACAGATGCTCAAATTGAATTTACTTTAACTGTTCTCCCTATAAACGGTACTCTATATAATAATGCAGTACCTCTCGTTCTCGGAAATACTTTTACTCAAACGGATATAAATTTAAATAATATAAACTACTCACATGACGGAACAGAAACCGTTGCTGACTTTTTCAGATTTACTGTAAGTGACGGTGCCGGTGGAAATATTCCCCAAACTCAATTTGATTTTACAATAACACCTCAAAACGATGATCCTGTTGTTACTACAAATAACGGGAAGACAGTTGCTGAAGGTGCTGTAAATCAAACAATTGTTATTACCGATCTTGAAACAACCGATACAGATAACACACCTGCACAACTAACCTACACAGTATCTGCTGTACCTGCACACGGTAACATAACAAATAGCGGAGTTCCTATACCTGCTTTAGGAACTTTTACACAGTTAGATATTAATTCTAATAATATAGAATACGACCATGACGGTAGTGAACCAAATGCTGATTCTTTCACATTTACAGTTGACGACGGAGCCGGAGGAACTACAGCGGCTACAACTTTCAATATTACAATAACTCCTGTTAATGATGATCCTGTTCTTGCAACAAATAATCCTTTAAATATTAATGAAGGAGATATAAACCAAGGAATACCAAACACATTATTACAAGTTACTGATGTAGATAATACACCTGCAGAAATTGAATTTACTCTTACAACTGCACCTGCAAGCGGAACTCTTTATTTAAGTGGTGTTCCTGTTGCTGTAGCAGGAACATTTACACAAGCTCAAATAGATGCAAATGCAATTACATATTCACATGACGGCACAGAGACCGTTACTGATTTCTTTAGGTTTACTGTTAATGACGGTGCCGGCGGAAATATTGGTGTTACTCAATTTGATATAAATATTGCACCCGTTAATGATGCACCGACATTTGATACTTCTCCTGTAACTGTAGGAGCTGAACTTGTACTTTATACATATAATATTTCAGCAAGTGATCCGGATCATCCCGGACCTGCTTTAAGCTTTGCAGCTGTAACAATACCGCCGTGGTTAGCATTAGTTGATAACGGTAACGGTACTGCTACATTGTCAGGAACACCTCCCGGAGGAGCACCATTAAATAACCCAATGAGCATATCTGTTACTGACGGTACTGAAACTGTATTACAAATTTGGAACTTGATGATAACTTCCGGAGTTACTGCAAATGCCGGACTTGATGATACTACTTGTGTAGACGATTCTTATATTTTAAACGGAAATCCACCGCCCTCAGGTTATACAGGTCTTTGGACTTTAATTGACGGAGCAGGAGTTTTTGTTGATGAGACTTTATACAATACTCAAGTTGACGGTTTAAACAGTGGTGTTGCACCTAATAACAGCAATACATTCAGATGGACCTTATCAAATGCTGACGCAAGTTATGTTGTTTGGGATGATGTTGTAATAATTAACAATACAGTTATTTCAGAAGTTACTGATATTAGTAATGTTTGCGGAACAAATGCAATTTTACAAGCAGATAACGCTCTTCTCCCGGGTGAATCCGGATTATGGACAGTGGAAGGTTCTCCTGTTCCTTTACCTGTTATTGCAAATCCTACCCAAAGAACAACTGCTGTATCAGGATTAAATTATAATGTAAATCAATTTCGTTGGACAGTTACAAAAGAAACTTGTTCCGATTTTGCAATTATGACTGTTGATGTAATAGAAGTTTGGGCAACTGCAGGAGGTCCTGCAGAAATTTGTTCTGAACCTTTTACAATATACGGTAATGATCCTGCACTACTTGGAGGTACAGGATTATGGACAGTAGGAGCAGGAGGCGGAACTTTTGCAAATGCAAATAATCCTACAACAACAGTTACAAACTCATGGCAAAATGTTCCAAATCAATACATTTGGACAGTTACAGTAAACGGATGTTCTGATCAAGCTTCAGTTTTTGTGGAAAATAATATACCTTCAACAGCTACAATTACTACTCCTGATCCAAGTACATCATGCGACGGAACTTATACAATTGTTGCTGTTCCGGCAGATGCAACTGATCCGAACGAAACAGGTTTTTGGACAACTGTAACACCCGGTGTTATTATTGCAACTCCTAATAATGCAACAACAAATGTATCTAACCTTCAACAAGGTGCTAATTTGTTTACATGGCATATAACAAACGGAAATTGCCCCGAATCAACGGCTGATCTTACTATAAATTATTTTTTACCGGCTGTTGTTAATGCAGGACCGGATGATATAATTTGTACGGATATTTATAATCTTGCTGCAACACCTTTAAATCCCGGAGAAACAGGACTTTGGACAGTTGTTGTAGGCGGAGGAACATTTCTTGACCCTACTTCAAGTAATACACAAGTTATTAATATACAGAGAGGTTTGAATACTTTTCAATGGACTGTCAGTCACGATATTTGTTCAAGTTCAGATATGGTTGATATAACAAATTTATCAGTTAATGCTGTAATTTCTAATCCGGATCCTGAGGAGGTATGTGTAGAACCTCATCCGATTCAAGGAAATAATCCTGCTTTTTATGATCTTGCAAATCCTCCCACAGTAACTACAGGTCTTTGGACTGTGCAATCAGGAAGCGGAATTGTAACAAATCCTCTTAATTTCAATACAACTGTTTCAAACCTGGACCCCGGAAATAATAATTTAATTTGGACACTTGATAACGGAACATGTTCTGATTCTGATACACTTACACTTATAAATAACATTGCAACAGTTGCTGATGCCGGAAGAGACACAATTGTATGTAGTTATACCTTACCGAACCTGAACGGTAATAATAATTACGATCATTTCAGAGAAACCGGTTTTTGGCGTAGGATTGCAGGCAATGCAACAATAACTGATCCTACTCTCTTCAATTCATCAGTAACTAATTTGGATTTAAACTGTACACCTTGGACACCGGATTGGTATACAGGTGTAAATGCAGTAAATGTATTTGAGTGGGTAATTCGCAGAGGAAGCTGTGAGTCAACAGATCAAGTTAGAGTATTGAACGGATTACCTGAAGCTCCGGATGCCGGTATTGATCAAACAGTTTGTGATAATGTTGTAAATCTGGATGCACTGGATGAAGGTTCATGTACTCAAAGCACTTGGTGGGAAGAAATGCCGAATACCGGAGATTTTTATGATCCTTTAACCGGTAATCCGATTGCTGATTATACAGAAGGTCCGCTTCCCGATCCTGTTAATATGCCTTTTAACATACATGTTGAAGATATTCAAAACGGTATGACTCAATTTGTATGGCATAAAAAAAACGAATTTCAATATTCTGACGGTACGTGGTTTAAATGTGAATTGACTGATACGGTTGAAATAACGAGTCTTGGTGATTTTGAAGATGTTCAAGCAGGTACCAATGATGCTGTATGTGAAAATGAATACCAATTAAATGCTACTGATCCCGGTTCAATTTTTAATACCCCTCCTCATGTTTATTATACAACAGGTCAGTGGTCTGTTACTATGGGTAACGGTAATTTTGATGATCCTACTTTTTACAACACATGGGTCAGAAATATGGCTGCATATGATAATATTTACAGATGGACAATAACTAATCATGATCTTAATTGTATTATGAGTGATGATATATGGATTCACAGTGCAAGACCATCCGATGCAACTGCAGGTCCTGATGATGTTACTTGTAATGATTTTGCGGTGCTTTCTTCAAACGTTCCTGCAAGATTTACAGATGCATATTGGACTGTTGAAGTTGGAGGTGCAACAATTATTGATAACTCGTGTACAGGTTTTGCTTGTAATGCTATGGCAATAAATATAGCAGACAGTTTAAATATATTTGTATGGCATGTAACCAATGAATATACAGGACCGCACGGCGGATATACTGCCGGAAGCCCTTTAATTTGTTCCTCAATTGATTCAACTGTTATCATCTATAGAGGTGTTACTGCAGATGCAGGAGCCGATCTTTATGCATGTGCTGATTTTCAACAATTAAATGCAAATGATCCTGAATGGAATACAGGAGTTTGGAATGGTTCAGGAACATTTGAATCTTCAGGTACAAATACAAGTACCTTACATAATGATATTGTACATGGATTAACTCCGGGTAAAAATACTTTTACTTGGACAATATCAAATGAAGCATGCAGTGGTTCTGACCAAGTAGTTGTTTGGGGATTATTACCTCCTGATCCGTTTGCAAATGTAGATCAAACCGGTTGTACCGGTGATGTTAATTTAAATGCAAATGATGTTTCAAATTATTGGAGCGTAGTTGACCCGGTTCCGCCGAATGATATTTGGCAAGAAGCAACGGCAACAGGTTATTGGACATCAAATGTTCCGGGTGTAACTTTTGATAATGCTTCAAGTTTTACTACAACTGCTCATAATGTACCCGCAAACGGTGCAACACCTACAATGTTTGTTTGGCATTCATTAAATAATTTTACAGATCATGTTGCCGGTTTAAGCTATCAGTGTGAACTTACAGATACAATGTTTTATTATAATCATGCAGTAACATCAATAGCAGGTCCTGATGGTCAAGAATGCGGGATACAGGGTGTTGGGGCTTCTTATACTCTCGGTGCCACCCCGGTAACAAGCCCTCAAACCGGTCTTTGGACATCGGTTTTTGCTCCCGGAGCTACTATTGTTACTCCAACATTTCATAATAGTCAAGTAACCGGTATGTTAAACGGTGATCATGTTTACAGATGGACTGTTTCCCATTGGCTGAACAGCCATGAATGTACTGCTGATGATTTTGTAACTGTTCGTATAAGAATACCTACTCCGGTTGTTATTGCTCCTCCGAGTACTTATGAAATTTGTGAAGATTTCACAACATTACAAGCAAATCAACCAAACTATACAATTGGTGAAACCGGTCTTTGGACAGAAATTCCGGTACCTATGGCTACAATTGTCAATCCGACTTCTGAAGTTACGAATGTTACCGGTATAGGATTAGGAACAAGAATGTTCGAATGGAGAATAACAAATGATTTTTGTGATTCAACAGGTATAATTACAGTTTATAATAATATGATACTGGCAGATGCCGATGATCGTATTGATGAAGATGCAATATTACACGGTGTTGCAGATAACGATAGTGCAGTCTGTCAGAATTGGTATGACTTATCGGCAACAGATCCGAATATATATAATACCGGTGATGCACCTTTCCCAACAGGAGTTTGGTCTGCTCTTCCCGGAATGGTAACATTTGATAATATCACCTTATACAATACTACTGTAAGAAATTTAAATGATATTGGAACAAATATCAGTAATTTAGTTTGGACAATAACTAAAGGTGGTTGTGTTGAAGCCAGTACTTTAGATATTACAAATAATGAATTTATTATTGATGCTGATGTTAATACAAATCCGAATTTATTGGAAACTTGTGACGGTGATATTTTACTTGCAGGTGAACAACCCGGAGCTGTCGGAGATGCATACGGTTATTGGACAATAGTTTCCGGTGGAGGAAATATTCAAGTTACTTCTCTTTATAATACAATGGTAACTGATTTGCCGGCAAATATCAGTATTTATCAATGGAATGTTTCACGATTCGGTTGTGATGCAATTGATCAAGTTACTGTTGATAATAATGAAGTAACATCAAATGCAGGGCCTGATTTTTCAGTATGTAGTGATGTTGCTACATTAAACGGTGGTGTTCCTGCATATGCTGACGGTGAAACCGGTCAATGGTTTCCTATTCTGGGAGGTGGTACGGTTACAGATCCTACTTTATTTAATTCCGGTGTAACAAATATGGCACAGGGCCAAAACAGATTCAGATGGACCATTACAAACGGAAATTGTTTTGCAGATGATGTAGTTGAAATTATCAATAATGAACCTGATGACTTTACGGTAGAAGCTGATAAAGAAGTTTGTAACATTAATTCAACTGTATCTGTAAATCCGGCACCGGCAATCGGTAGCGGTTTATGGACAATACTTGCAGGTGGTGCATTTACTGCAATTACTGATAATACTGCAATAAATACAGCTGTAACTGATCTTCAACCCGGAAGTAATATATTCCGTTGGACAGTTAATAATCTCGGTTGTGAAAAAGAAGATCAGATTGAAATAATAAATAATATGGTAATATCAGAAGCAGGTATAGCACAAGATGTTTGTGCAGATACTGCAAACCTGCTTGCTGCAGATCCTGATGTAAACTTCCCGTTCCAAGGAACCGGTACATGGACTGTTATAACAGGAGCTTCTACAGTTGTTGATCCTACTGATTATGATTCTCATGTGGTTAATTTAGACCCGGGTCTGAATACATTCAGATGGACAATGACTCTCGGAACTTGTACTGATACTGATGATGCAGATATTACAAATAACGGTGTTATTGCAAATGCTACAGATCAAATTAGTTGTGACAACACAGCAACATTTGACGGTAATAATCCCGGGAGTGCTGACGGATTATGGACAGTAGTCGGTTCTTCAGGTACTCCGAATATTGTTACTCCGACATTAAATATTTCTAATGTTACTGATTTAGGTTTCGGAATAAATACATTCCGTTGGTTAGTAAATAATACAGCCGGTTGTAGTGACAGTATAGATATTCAAATTAATAATGAATATTTTACAATATCTGCCGGATCTGATCAAAATAATTTATGTGATAATTTCTCAACTCTTAACGGTGATGAACCGGGCAGCGGAAATCCCGGAATATCAGGTAATTGGGTAGTTGTTGCAGGTACAGGTACAGTAACAAATCCGACTTTATATAATTCCGGAGTTACAGGATTATCACCCGGTAATAATACTTTCAGATGGGTTGTAAACTCAAGTATATGTTCGGCATTTGATGAAGTTATTCTTATAAATAATTCACCTACAACGGCTGTGATTACTACACCGATTTTAGCAAACAGAGAAATTTGTACAAATTCGCTTCCCGTTGAAGGAACTAATCCTGTATTCGGTAACGGAGAATGGACTATCTCAACTGCAGGAGCATCTTTTGTAAATAATACTTTTTATCAAACTGTTGCAAATAATTTAGATCCCGGTAATAATACTATTACTTGGACAATTACTAACGGTGCTTGTGTCTCTTTTGATGTAATAACTGTTACAAATAACGAAGTTGCATCAGTTGCAGGAAGTAACCAGCCCAATTTATGTGCTGATAATACTTTCTTAAACGCTACAGATCCTTTAATAATATATCCGTTCCAAGGAACAGGACATTGGACAAATTTAAGCGGAAATACTGCAGTGATAGTTAATTCAATGGCAGAAAACAGTCAAGTAACCAATTTACCTATAGGAACAACTGTATTTGAATGGACAGTAGAAAAAGGAATTTGCTCTCAAAGTGATCAAGTACAGATTACTAATAATTCTGTAACTGCTACTGCTACCGATCAAGCAGATTGCACACCTGATTTTATACTTAACGGAAATGATCCTTTAACATTTGGAGGAACAGGATATTGGGAAATAATATCCGGAGGCGGAACAATCACCGCACCCAGTACATTGCATAATACTTCAATAATCGGTGTTCCTAACGGAACCACAACAGCTTTACGTTGGACAGTTGATAACGGAACGTGTACAGATGATATACAAATAAGTGTAGAAAATAATACATTCAGTGTAAGTGCAGGTCCAAATTTAGATATATGTACCGATAATGCAATGATGAACGCAGATGATCCTTTATCAGGAACAGGATATTGGACCTTATTATCAGGTTCAGGAATCTTCTCAAATTCTACTGACAGAAATGCAACGGTAACAGGTATCGGACAAGGAACCAGTGTTTATACATGGACAATAACAAGGGACGGATGTATTAATTCAGGTAATGTATCGGTAGTTAATAATTCTCCGAGTACTGCTTTAATAACCGGACCTTTAAATACAGAAACATGTGACGGAACAGCAACATTAACAGCAAATCATCCTGCTCCTTATTATGCCGATAATCAATATTGGGAATTAGTAGGCGGTGGAGCGACTTTTAATGATCCTTCAACAAGTTTTATAATGGATGTTACAAACTTGAACCCCGGAAATAATATTTTTAAATGGGCAATAGAAAGAGGAGCATGTGATGACAGTGAAGATTTTATAACAATTACAAACAATGAAGTAAGAGCTGAAGCCGGACCGCCGCAAATGCTGTGTGCGAATACAACATCATTAAATGCAACATCAACTTCAGCAATGTATCCGTTCCAAGGAACAGGTTCATGGACAACATTAGTCCCGGGTGTTATTATTGATAACAGTTTATTGGAAACAACTACAGTAAGTAATATACCAAACGGAGATCATTCTTTTTTCTGGACGGTATCACTCGGTAGTTGCGATATAACTGATAATGTTATTATTTCAAATCATTCTGTTGACGCAACAGCTACAGATGCTCAAACATGTACGAGTGATATTGCAGCATTAACCGGTAATAATCCTGCACCGGGAGAATCAGGTATTTGGTTTTGTTTTACAGCACCTGTTACTTATGATAACCAATCATTATATGATACAGGAGCTCATAATTTAGTAGTTGGTAACAATACTTTTGTATGGACTATAAATAATGCAGATTGTTCAGATAATGCTCAAATAACTGTTGAATATATAGATCCTACAGCTGAAGCAGGCCCTGATCAAGATATATGCAGCGATAATACATTCTTGGCCGGATTAAGCCCGGCTCCCGGAAGCGGTACATGGTCAGTACTGACAGGTACGGGAGATTTTGTCAATCCTTCAAACCACAATACTTTTGTAACAAATATTGGTTACGGTATAAATGTTTACGAGTGGACGGTTATTGACAGAATCTGTATTGAATCAAGTTCTGTTACAATTACCAATAATTTACCGGTAGCTTCTGCAGGTTCAGATTTAATTACTTGTCTTGATATTGCAACATTACCGGCACTTCAAGAGCAAGTCGGTGAAACAGGTTTATGGATTAAAATCGGAGGTAGTGGTATTATTACTACACCGACATTATATAACTCTCAAGTTACAAATTTAAGTTCAGGTGTAAATACTTTCCAATGGACGGTAGATAACGGCTTATGTACTAATTCTGATGAAGTTCAAATTTATAATAATGAAATTACAAGTATAAGTGCAGGTGTTGATCGTGCAATATGCAGCAGCAGTACTACTCTTGCTGCTCTTGCTCCCGGTTCCGGAGAAACCGGTTCTTGGGATGCATTGTCAGGTAGTGCAATTTTTGATAATTCAGCATTTTATAATACCGGAGTAAGTAATTTAAGTCAAGGTGATAATATATTACAATGGACATTAACAAACGGAACTTGTTCTGATGCAGATAATGTTACAATTACTAATAATTCACCAACAACTCCTTCTACTTCTCCTGATGCTGAAATATGTTCTTCAACTTATACCTTACTTGCTAATGCTCCTAACACCGGAGTTGGTGAAACAGGACTTTGGACTAATGAATTCGGTGCTGTAGGAGTTATTGTTGAGCCTACCGATAATATTACAACAGTTCATTCTATTGGTCATGGATCCAATACATTCAGATGGACAATATCTAATGCCTTATGTAATGCATATGATGATATTGTAATTACTAATAATACAATATCAACTGATGCAGGATTAGATCAATCAAGATGCTCTGATACTGCAGTTCTTGCTGCTACTAATCCGGCTCCCGGAACAGGATACTGGGAAATGGTTAATCCTCTAAACGGGCCGGTGTTTGATAACTCGTTGGCTTATAATACTATTATAAGAAACTTAGCGCAAGGAAATAATATACTTGTTTGGACAGCAACAAACGGCGGATGCACAGCTTGGGATTTAGTTACTATTTCTAATGATAATCCTACGATTGCAGATGCAGGAATTGATCAAACAGTTTGTAACAGCACAGCTACCCTTTCAGGTAATAATCCTTCTGTTGGTACAGGAGTTTGGACAAGACTCGGTGGTGCAGGTGTTATTGCAACTCCAAGTCATAACAATACAGAAGTAACAGGACTCAGTGCAGGCGGAAATACATTCAGATGGACTATTACTGAAGGTTCGTGTATTTCAATTGATGAAGTATTAATTACGAACGAACTGGTATATGCTTCTGCAGGAATTGATGATGAAATTTGCGGAGATTTTTATCCTGAATTAAACGGTAATCAACCCGGTGAAGGAGAAACAGGTGAATGGACAGTAACAAGCGGC
>JAUVIG010000178.1 GCA_030592825.1 Chlorobiota bacterium
ACAAATCAGATATGCATTTTATATGTAAATATAATTAAAGATAAATGTTCAACCATAATTATTGGGAGGGTGCACAGATTTAGATTAAAGTTTAAAATTTGTATGCAAATTGTATGCAAATGAAAAATAAAAAAGACTTACAATTTAACGTAAGTCCTTGAAAATCAATGTGAGTCTTGGCGGATTTGAACCGCCGACCTTCCCGCATGCTTTCGGGATGCTCTGAACCGGCTGAGCAAAAGGCTGTATTAAACCATTAATCTTTCAAAATAATTTAAGAGGCGGAATAAAAAAAAAGACCTGCAAATTAATGCAAGTCTTCATTTTTAATGTGAGCCTTGGCGGATTTGAACCGCCGACCCCTTGCCTGTCAAGCAAGTGCTCTAAACCAACTGAGCTAAAGGCTCTTTTAATTGACTGTTTGTAATTTTATATTTATAATTAAAACAGTCAATTAAACTTAATTATTTATTCCGAGACATTTCAGTTATTTCCGGAAACATCTCTATCTTCAGGTGTTACTCCTGACGGTAGTTCTAATCCGTAACCTTGTGCTTTATCAGATTTTTTTAGAGCCATTGCTAAAAATATTGAAATAACACCTAAAACAACAAGCATTAAAATAGGAGTAGTATAATTATAGTTCATTTCTCCGGCACGAATTGCATCAAGGTCTTTGGCGTTGGATAAGTCAAGAACTTTACCAATTCCCCAGAAAAATAGTAATAAACCCCAGTTTTGAACCGTAAACATGCTGGCATATGCAGTACCTAATCTGTTTTCAGCAACAATTTTTGCAACTGAAGGCCACATTGCTGCAGGAACAAGTGAAAAAGCGATACCTAAGGACAAAAGGCCACAATATCCGAGTATAACATTATTAAATACAGATAATGTTAAGTGAGCAAAAATTAACAATAATGCCCCCAACATCATTAATGTTGCTGCTTTTCCCTTTTTATCAACAAAATTCCCGAAAATCGGAGTAAACAGTATTGTTCCCAAAGGAATTAAACTTGCAGTTTTCGGACCGTTTTTCATCCAAATTGATAAAACATCCCATGCCCAATACAGGAAGCTTACAAAAAGAACAAAGATTATCAGGACAGACAGTAATTTAGCTACTTTCTTTTTTATAAAAGAGGGGATCAATGAAAAGCTTAATCCAAAAATAAATAATACAATGAAAATCATAGCATTCCCTAATGTTTTACTTTCAAAGATTATAAACCCTGCATTTTCAGGCAGGTCATATGTGAAATTAAACTTATTAACAAGTAAATCCGGAGCATATTGCATGAACGGGAAAACTGCTGAATAAAAAGCAACACAAAGTAATGCTATCAAAATAAATGATTTATTTGTAGCAAGTTTAATTAAATCAGAAAATTTAAATTTTTCTTCATCATCAGGAGATTCTGCCTTTATTTGTTTATCTATTTTTATATCAAAGAATATATAGATAACAAACATTATTAAACCAATTCCGATAAGAGTTGCAGCAAATGTAATAGCCGGAGATACTATTCCGCCGGCAATATCAACAGACAGAGCAGTACCCAAAGCTGAACCGAGACGTCCGAATCCCATGTTAATAGCCATTGCCAATGCAAGTTCATAACCTTTAAACCATTTAACAATTGTTCTTGTTACAACTACACACGTAACCTCAAGCCCTGAACCAAACATAATACGTCCGGCCATCATATAGGTCATTTGTCCTGACGGGTCATCGGTAAAATAACCACTTGATCCTAACGCAACAATCGTAGCTCCCAAAACAGCCAAACCTCCAAAAAGTAAGCCGGCAACTCGAATACCCCATTTATCAAGGATTATACCGCCAATAATAATCATACCGAATACATTGGCAATAGTTGTTATACTTATTAATGCACCAAATTCAGTAGAACTTATGCCCATTTGGGTTTCCATTAATGGTTTTAGTCCGCTGAAAAAATCTTGAAACCAATACGTTCCAAACATCAAGCCGCTAACAAGCAACA
Source organism: Chlorobiota bacterium (assembly GCA_030592825.1). GTDB lineage: Bacteria > Bacteroidota > Bacteroidia > Bacteroidales > JAADGE01 > JAADGE01. The sequence continues at coordinate 2,007 of JAUVIG010000178.1, forward strand.
TTACCAACCACCTTAAAGGTGCAGATTCTTTTAAACTTTTTTGAATTTTTTGTGTCATTATATTGTTATTTTTGTGATTTTTAAGAATAGAGAACAAATAACGTAATTTCATTCTGATTTATGAAATTTTTTTTTGATATTTGAATTTTGAAACCGGAAACTTGAAATTAGATTTGGTCAGTATAATTTTAGTATGTCATTTTATTCGCAGATTGAAACAGATTGGATGAGATTGAATTAGATTGAATATTAAAAATAAAATAAATATGAAAATAAAAATTGTCAATAAATCAAAACATCAACTGCCTGAATATGAAACCATTTTGTCTGCCGGAATGGATATAAGAGCAAATATTGATGAACCGATTACACTTAAACCGCTCGAACGAGCATTAATAAAAACCGGTTTATTTATAGAATTACCGGAAGCTTATGAGGCTCAAATCAGACCCAGAAGCGGGTTGGCATACAAAAACGGAATAAGTATTGTTAATTCTCCCGGAACCATTGATGCCGATTACAGAGGTGAAATAGGTGTGATACTTGTAAATCTGTCTAATGACGATTTCATAGTGAATGACGGGGAACGAATTTGCCAAATGATAATCAGTAAACACGAAAAGGCTGAGTGGGAAGAAGTTGAGATTCTTAATAAAACGGACAGAGGCAGCGGCGGATTCGGGCATACGGGAGCATAGAATAACTGTCTGACAGTTTAAAAATTGTCAGACAGTCATATTACAACGGTTTTATCGGAACACAAATATCCAAAATGAATTTTTTTTCAGGATGCTCATTGGCATTATTATAACACAATTCATAGAGATATTTGTCATCACATTGATATCCGCTGTCAGGCAACCATTCTTTCATAACGAAATCCCAAGCTGCTTGAAATTCATCTTCTCGAATCTCAAAATGAGTTACGGCATATTTACCGCCTTTAATTGTCATAGTTCCTATTTCTCCGGTAGTTTTTGTTCCCGGTTCAACAGTTATGCAGGCACTTTGCATTAACTTTTCTTCTTCGGTAACATTAGGATCGTCATGAAAAACAGTCAGCATTTTTGTTTCCGGAAAACGAATAAGTCCTCTCGGACCTGCCCATGCCATCAACTTGTTATACGCTTGTTCAATTTGATTGAACGGACCCGTATGTCTGCAATATGCAACAAACATTTCTGGCATGTCTTTAATTTTCACTTCCATGTTTAATGTATTTTGTGAGTTAATAAAATTTTCTTCACAAAGGTAAGGCTCATTCGAAGATTTTATTTTACCGTTCTTGCTGTAAAGTTTACGATTCTTGCTGAATTTATCATAACCTGTACCGGAAAGTTCTGTTGCACTCATTCCAAACCACTCTTGAAAGGCTCTTGAAAAAGATGATAAAGATGAAAAACCGCATTTAAATGCAATTTCCGTTACGGTCATTTCAGATTCTGAAATAATATATGAGGCTGCTTTCTCCAAACGTCTTCTTTTCACAAAATTATTGATAGTTTCTCCGATAAATACAGAAAAAATCCTGTGAAAATGATATTTTGAAAAATTTGCAGCTTTTGATATTTCTTCAAGATTTAAAGAATTTTCAATATTTTGTTCTATATAATCAACAGCTTTATTGATTCTTGCAATATATTCTTTTCTGTGTATTGATTTTTTTTGTTTCACTATTTTGAATGATGTAAATGTAGAATATTCAGTTATTGGACTTACAAAGATAATACAGAAAAATTATTTTTGGTATTTTTTTGTATATTGCGACTTATGCAACTTATAAATCGGATATTGAAAATAAGATTAAAGTGAATGTTTTTATTAATGATGTTTTGAAATTCTTTCAGGAATCTGCTGATGACGGGCATTGGGATACAAGAGAATTTGCTCAAATATTTTTCAGAAAAATAATTAAAGCTAATCCTGAAAAAGCGCAAAAATTTCTTTTGAAACAAGTAAAATCAAAGAGTTCGAATATTCGCAGGTTTGTCAGCGAAACTTTCCAATTAAATTAAATGAATATAAAGGAAATACAAGCAAAATCGTTGCTGCGAAAATATAAGAAAATTGATTCGTGGTTTATTTCAAGATACGGAATGAACCCGTACAGAGGGTGTTTGCATAATTGTGCTTATTGTGACGGAAGAGATGCAAAATATAATGTAGAAGGTGATTTCGGGAAAGAAGTGAGTGTAAAAACCAATGCTGTTCAACTTCTTGAAAAGGAACTCAGCCCAAAAGGAAAACGTAAGCCTTTGAAAAAAGCATATATTTTACCCGGTGGCGGAGTAGGGGATTTGTATCAACCTGTTGAGGAAAAATATCGATTAGGGAAAAAAATATTGCAGATTATTTATAAATATAACTTTCCGCTTCATATTCTTACAAAATCGGTTTTGGTTGAAAGGGATATTAAATTAATTAAAGAGATTAATAAAAAGACTCGGGCAATTGTAAGCAGCAGCTTTTCTTCAGTTAATGAAGATATTAGTAAGGTTTTTGAACCCGGAGTTCCGTTACCGGTTCGCAGATTAGAGATGTTGAATACTTTTAAGCAAAACGGAGTGGCAATCGGGATGTTCTTGCTTCCTGTTATTCCTTTTATAACGGATGAGTTTGAATATATTGATAATGCTTTTCGTTCGGCAAAAGATGTAGGTGCAGATTTTGTTTTGTACGGAGGAATGACTTTAAAGCCGGGTATTCAAAAAGATTATTTTTTAAATGTAATTAAGAAAAATTATCCGTCAAAATTACAAGATTTTAAAAAGATATACGAAGCAGATAATCAATACGGACAAGCAAATTGGAATTATTACAAAAAGATTGAAAGTTTGTTCATTAAAGCAGCAAAAAAATATCAATTACCGACTCGAATACCTTTAAAATATTTTGGTAATATATTGTGTATAAACGATTTGCTTGTGGTTATATTTGAACATATTGACCATTATCTAAAACAAAAAGGAGAAAAAACAAACTACGGATATGCAGCATATCAGGTCTCGTTATTGAAAGAACCTATAACAGAATTAAAAGAAAAATTAACATCAATTGAGGGAATAAACCAAACACATATTAATGCGATAAATGAGATTATTGATACGGGAACTTGTAAGTTGTATGAGGATTTATTGTCTAATAACCTGAGTTCGAAATAAGTTTTAAGAAGCTGTAAATATTTTTTATATCGAACTCATGTTAATAAAAAGGCTTACAAAAATTAATGTGTTGGGTTCACAGTTAAACCGGTAAAATACAACAATTAAGCAATTTAACAATTCAACAATGTCATTATATCCTTATTCCTATAACCAAAACATCATCAACTTGGTCAATATCTCTTTTCCATTTATTAAATGTTCTGCCTAATATGTGGTTTTGCTCTTCCATTGTTTTATCTTGGAATGACAACAGCAATTTTTTAAATCTTATACTTTTGAATTTACCTCCTGTATCTCCTCCGAATTGATCCACAAATCCGTCTGACATTGCGTACAAAGTGTCTCCTTTTTTAAGTTGGAACGTATGGTTTGTAAAATCTTTTTCATGAATATATATTCCTATTGGTTGCCTGTCAGCTTTTAATCTTATTATTTCGTAATTTTCTTCATCGTTTGCTGTTTCAACCCCTTCATTTTTTCTGATAATATATACTGAGTTATATGCACCTGCAAATTGCAATTCAAGAGTTTCCCAATCAATTATCAATATTGAAATATCCATTCCGTCTTTTTGCTCTCCTTCTTCACCTTTTTGATGCAAAGATTTTTTAACTTTATTTCTTAATCTGTTTAAGACAAAAGCTGCATTATCCAAAGTTCGTGATGTTACAATTTCATTTAAAAATGAACTTCCCAACATACTCATAAATGCACCCGGAACGCCGTGTCCGGTACAATCTGCCGCAACAACAAACGAGAGTTTTCTGATTTTTTTAATCCAATAAAAATCACCGCTTACAATATCTCTGGGTATAAAAAAGACAAAATGATCTTTCAGCACCTCATTCATCAGTTCCGGTGAGGGAAGAACCGCTTTTTGGATTCGTTGAGCATAATTTATACTGTCAACAATTTCTTTTTTTTGTTTAAACAATCCGTCACGTTGCGTTTCTATTTCTTCTTTGCTTTGAGCAATTTCTTCTGTTCTTTCTTTTACAGTATTTTCCAAGATTTCTCGTTCTTTTTCTACAGCTTTCATTCTCCAATTCATGTATATTTTGACGATTACATACAAAAACAGAACATAAATAATAAATGCCCACCATTTTCGGTACATGGGTTTAAGAACTTGGAACTTAAATTGAGATTTATTTAACAGTTTTCCGAATTCATTTTTTGCTTCAACAGAAAAAGTATATTTTCCGTCAGGGATATTAGTATAATCTCTACCGGTTAATTCTGTCCAGTTTGAAGTATCTTTATCAAATCCTTCTAATATGTATCTGTAAAAAATTTTTCCTTTAGATATGAACACAGGAGCAGAGAACTCAAAACGCAAAGAGTTTTCAGAGAAGTTAAGGCTTAAATAATCGTCTTCATAAATATCTAATAATGAGTCTTTCCCTAAAATTATAACTGATCTTATTAATGTTTTAAATTTACTTTCGTACTCAAAAGATTTTTTATGGTTATATATAACAAGTCCGTTTCTTCCGCCTATCCAAATTACAGATGTTGTCGGCGAATAAAATATTTTTTGAACCGAGAAATTTGCTATCGGGAGCAATGGTGTTTGATTTATTTTGTAAGCATTTTTATCAATTTGGTATAAAGAGATATTTTTTTGCTCACCGTCAGTTATAATAAGAGTATTGTTATCTAATTCATACAATTCGTGAATCCATAAAGAATGCGAACTTGCATCATTTGCAAACAGATTATAATCTTCAACTTTTTTTGTTTCTTTGTTATAGTAATACAATCCTTTTTCTGAAGAAAAGAAAATATCTTCCTTTATTTTATTTAAATGAAGAGAAATAAGTTTTGTTTCAGCTTTCATTTCCTCACTATCCCCACTATTAACAGAATACCTGAAGATTCTTCCGGGTGATATTTCGGCAAAAATATAATTATCTGTATTTTCATAAATTTTAAATACATCTCCTTCTGCTGTTTTAATACTTCGATTTTTTATAATTTTATTATTTTTTAAATTATAAATGTTGATATTGCCGTTATGTCCGCTGTAGAAAACATTTGGATTTGATAAAGACTGTGTAATACAAAAAGAAAAATCTGTTTGATCGGTCGGTATGGCTGAATTGTTTGAAATTATGAATATTCCTTTTGTTGTTGCCGTGATCATTGTATTATTAATTATTTCAATATCCCAACAAGCAAAATCTAAATCTTTTACTTTTTTAATAAAAGAGCCTTCCAGATAAAACAGTCCGTTATCGGTTGCAAAATACATATTACC
>JAUVIG010000601.1 GCA_030592825.1 Chlorobiota bacterium
AGCAAGAATCAGAACACAGATATCTGCGGGACATGAGATTCATCACTTGGATAAAGCATTAGAAGCATTTATCAAAGTCGGTAAAAAATATGATATTCTCGGTAAAACAAAACAAGAGATTATTGATATGTACGGGAAATAGTATTTTATTAGAACCTCCGGTCGTCTGCCAAAAGCAGACGACCGGAGCGTTTCAGATTATTACTATTGTTTTACCCATTTCCCGCTTTCAATTTTTTTACCCTTGTGTGTATAACTATAAATATATGTTCCGCTTGGTAAGTATTGAGTATTGACTTCTGTTATGCTTTGGGTAATCTTTTGGTTAAGTACAAGTTTACCGGTAACATTATACATTGTAAACTCTCCGCCTAATCGTTGTACTGCCGTGCGAATGTTTAATTGATTACTTCCGGGATTTGGGTAAAGGATTAGTTCGTGTGCTTTTATTTTATCTTGCTCATGTATTGAACTTTCCGGTCCGTTTCCAAACTCATCCACTTTTAAAAGATAAGCATTAACAGTATCACCTGTGTTATATCGCCATTGACTGCCTGACAGTAAACATCCTCCGTCTTCTGTTGCAGTTATGCTTTGTAACCTGTAAAAACTGTCCCCTCCGTAAAACTTTTGCCAAATTAAATTTAAATCCGGATCAAATTTATTTAATGCAAACCAAGACGGATAAGGCCCGGGGAAAGGTACAGGACCGGGATATAAAGTTTGCCCTAATAAAATATTACCGTCTTTTGCAATTTCTAAATTTCTGTGTGCCGTATATACGGCTGAGTCAGGTTTTCCGATAAAAATTTCATTAATTTTGTTAAAGCATGTATCCCAAATACTCAATCTTGTTTCATAAACATCTGCATCAAAGTCACATGCATATACAATAGTATCATCTGATAACAGTTCTGCTTCACCTTCAAGCATATCTGCCCCGTACATCCCGAAATAACTAACCGAGGACGAATCAATAATTTCCATATTACTGTTCATAATATAAAGAAAGTGTTCTGTTCCGGTTTCTACTGTACTGAATACAATACTGTCTCTGTTTAAAAACGAACTTTGAGAATAGATATTTACCTGATCTTCTTTTTGAATAATTTTAGTATCTAAACTGTCACCTTTCGGAGAAAATTTCATTATAAAAGCTTCTTTTGGTATAGAATATATAGTGTCCCATAAATTTCCCGTTAAATATATTGCGGTTTTATCAAAATTATGTTGGCATCTAATGAACGTAATTTTTCTGTTTTCAAAATCAGAAAATATATATTCTTTTTCGTTTATTATATTTAAAGATTCATCTAAATCCCAAAATTTAAATGAATTGTTTCCTTTTGTTGAATAGGCAAATATCCTGTTTTGGCTTTTAATAATATCATTTAAAAAAATACTTGAATCCGAATTAATAAATTTCTTTTCTTTTAGGATTTGACCTTTTTCGTCTAATTTAAGAATTGAACCATATTGTACATCAAGCACATTTTCTCGGTATTTGTTTGCAAAGTGAATTATATATAATTCATTATCAGTTTCAACAGAATACATGAAATTATTATAATGTTCTTCTTCTTCGTATATTAAACAAAATGTATTTTGAGAAAATAATGAAATATTAATTATTGTAACTCCAAAAAATATTATAATCCTTTTCATAAATGTTTTTTTTAAAGAGTGTTATACAATGTGTTGTATAACACTCTATTTTATCAAATTATTATTCTGTTGGAAGTGAATTATGTACAATCCCAATTTGTATGTGCCAGTAATGAAATAAATTTGAATGATTTGCATCATTACAGATACATGGTCTTAATTCCGCATAGCCACCTGTGTAAGAATAACCTGCCGGTAATTTTGATTCCAGAATTGTATGAAATGCATTTAAAGAACCGTCTTTATGCTCAAGCATCTCATCTGCCGATAACCATATCCAATCTGAAACACCTACAGGACATATTTTTGTCCATAATAAGTTATCACCGAATAATTCCTCATAATAATGATGTTGGTAAGATTCATAATGTACATTAGTAAAATATCCCGGTTTTGTAATATCTAAACTTCTCTGAATATGATATTGAATAATATTATTGGCTCCCCAGTCCGGTGAACATTCATGGTCAGGATACTTTCCAAGAGTCCATGACCAATACCAATCTGTATTAAGTTCTGTGCAACCTCCGCTTTTATTATCCAAATCTGAATTATAAAAATTCATATTAAAAAAAACTTTCAAATCGCCTTCTTCATATTCAACATCCACAATATCAAACCTTTTATCTTCTGTATCAAGTAATGCTAAACTTGAATTCATTGCATTATCTGTTAAATTATAAACTTCTGTAACCTTTGAAAATTCAACTGTATTCTCAGCGAAATCTTGAAATTCAATACTG
>JAUVIG010000283.1 GCA_030592825.1 Chlorobiota bacterium
GGTACTAAATGAAGACCGGCAATTTTCACATCTCGCCAAATACCTTTACCGTTAATATAAACATTATTTTGAGGGTAAGGTTTATCGGCTGAATAAAATTTATTATTCATATCAAAATCCCCTGTCTGCCATTTTGGAATATCTTTTGCCGGTGTTTGAAACGGATATATTGTATAGTCACTTAGTATAATACTTTTTGTATCCAAAATATTATAACTTATATTTTTATTATCCGGAATACCAACAAGCTGATTTATCATTGGCAATTCAGGCATACCTATATCTTTTGTTGTTTGATCTTCAATCAACTGTAATCTTTGATAATTCTTCCCGTCTTTTTCAATCTCCGAAACGTACATCCCGTAAACAGATATATTATAAACTATACGGGAACTGTTTTGTTCTAATATTCTTACATCAGTTGTTTGAGTTTTGTTATCAGTAAAACTCACCCATTTTTTTTGAGCATTTATTGAAAATAAAATGCTGAAGACAAACAAGAATAATGTTAACTTCTTCATAATTAATAATTTGAATTTAATATTAAATTGATTTAAGAAAATATTTAAAACCTCTGAAAATAATCAGAGGCTCATTAATTTATTTAAAAATTACTTTTGCATTATATGTTTCGTTACCTGAAACAATATTAACAAAGTAAACACCTTTTGCATAATTTGTAATATCTACTTTCAAAATAACATTATTTGACTTCGACTCATATATTACTTGTCCGTTAATGTTCTGTATCTTTATATCAGCAATTCCGGATAAACTTTGTAAATCGATATACAATATATCTTTTACAGGATTAGGATAAATATTTATTGATAATTCATTATCAATAACAGAAACATACTCATCGACAGAAATGATAAAATTCTGGGTTCTTACATCACCGTCTTTTTCAGCTTTTACTCTTACATCATCAGATACCGGACCTGTAGGTGCTGTTCCTGATAAAAGTGCTGTTCCGTCTCCGTAATCTTGTATTGTTAACCAGCCCGGTAAAATTGGTGCTGTAATAACAATATCACCCTTTGTTGATTCTGTAGAAAAAGCAGGGAAGATAATATAATCTAAATATCCGCAATCATCATAATAACTGACAGAACCGTCTTTTGAATATGTCCATTTAAAAATATTACTTCCGGCAGAAACAGAGTAAGTATGTTCGCCCCAGGCTCCACTACCGCTCCAAGAACCTTTTTGAACACCGTTAATATAAAATTTTAAGAAATCCCAACTACCTTCAGATGATACTTTACTGAAGAAAGAGATTTCATCACTATTTAATACATCAAGAGTTATTTGCAACGAAGTTGACTGGCTATGAGAGATATTTCCTGACTTTGCAGAATAAGTTCCTTCATATACATCAGATGTTTGAACTGTCCAATCAGCATTTCCACTATGTGTCCAATCATAAGCATTGAAATCGCCTGTTTCAAAGTCTTCAATAATTAAACCTACTTTTAAGTTAACAATTAATATTTCTCTATATATACCATCTGTATAATTATCACTAATAATCTTAAATTTTAATTCTACTGATTCGCCAATTGGGCAGGCTTCATCTATTTCAATTGTAAAAGGTGCAGATATTTGAGCATCAACTCCTATTGTACCAAGATTTACAGTATCAGATAAAACAGTAACATATTGGCTAAGAGAAATTAATACACATTGTGCAGCATAAAAATCTGCATGTCCGGTATTTCCGGCTAATACAGTAACTTCTGCAATTTCGCCCGGGTCTAACATACCATTTCCATTTCCTCCCATTTCAGAAACTTCAATATTGTATTCATATAATGTTTCTTCAATAATATTTAAAACCGGAGAACTAAGGAAAGTTAATCCCGGCTCATCACTTATACCGTCAAAAGTAAGTTGTAAAACAGGTGCATTTACAGTAATTGATAAACCGGATTCGTAGGTTGCTTTAGAATCGTCATTAATTACAAGGTCAAAATTTAATTTGTATTGATCAGGTAATGAATCAGCAACTGCAACAGTATAACTTCCTGAACTGACAGCTGTTGATCCTGCTTCAATATTACCAAAACTAATATTTTCATTGTTTGAAACAGAAATTACGTAAGGGTCTGTAATTGTTAAAGATGCTGTTACATTTTCTGCTGTTTCCGTTCCGACATTTTCAAGTGTAATATCTATGTTGAAAGTTTCACAATAATCTGCTTCTCCATTATTATTTTCATTTGAATCATCAATTAAGTATGAATTTTTTATAACATAAGGACCACTTGGGGTTATAATATCAATTAATTTAGTATATCTGAAATAGTTTTGTTTTGTAACAGTAAGTAAAACTTGTTCTCCGGGTGAAGGCACATTACTTAAATTAACAGTGGTTGTTCCGCCTGAGCTTTCAGCAGTTCCAAGAATTTCAACTTCTCCTTCTGTTTCGTTATAATAAGTAATTGCGATAAATGCATTTTCATCAACATCAACATCAAAATTATTATTCCCATATAAAATAATATCATCACAACTTACAGTTAAATCAGCAGGTACTTCAGAATATAAATTCAAATAAGGATCGCCGTGATGATGAAATAATCTGTATGTTATTTGTTTGTCACTTGTATTATAAGGCCAACTTGATTGAAATAAGAAGTTTTTACCTGCAATATTTGCAAAAGCAGGGTAAATAAATCGGCTTTCAGGGTTTGCTGTTTCACCCGGCATAAAATTTGGCCACATATTATCGTAACAACCCCAAACATAAACATCATTTACAAAAGAGTAAGATACTTCAGATGCTGCAATTATACCAAGAGCACCTGAATTGTTCCCACTGCTTGTATATCTGTGAAATTTTTCTGCAAATACTTCTGAAGAAATATTAAAATGTCCGGTAAGACAATTAATAGACATAATAAAAGAAAGATCAGTATTATTTAATCCGTCAATATCCGAATTATCATAATCAGGTTCACCCCAACCGGTATTACCTCCGTGATCTCTGTGTTGCAGCATAAAAGAACCGGAATTAATTGCATTATTAACCATTGTTGCATTTCCGCCGGTAAAACCGCCAAGTTCTTGAGGTGTTGCAGGAATATATCCAAGACCATCGGGTCCAAAATAACTCATTACATCAGTAGTGTTTGTAGCTGTTGACCAAGGACCTGTATTATAATTGTTTGCCAAATAACCAAGTTCATTAATTCTTACAGTTTCTTTTCCGAGTTGATTATTCCAAAATCCGCCTATTACTTCCGAGCAAATTTGAAACCATCTGTCATCTTGCCAACCGAGAGCAGAGACAGGATGATTATAAAAGTCGATATTTGTAGGAGGATTAGATTCATAATTAATAAATTTAGTTATCATAACTTCCAATTGAGAAGCATTATTTGCTGTAATACGAGCAAAAGCAATATCAGGCAGATCATCTCCGTCAACATCTGCGTACTTATTATCGGTAATATATATATCGCTCCCACTGTAAGGGTGATCGTAACTTTGTGAAGTTATTCCGGAAGTTCCTGTTCCGTAATCAGCAAGAATCAATATTGCTGCCGGAGGAGTTGTCCATGTATTATACATATTATCAACCCATGTTTCAATAGAACTTACAGTATTTTCACCGGGACCATCGGATATGGTAAATACGCCTGTTGAAATACCTTGTTTGCGTCTGAATTCAGCAATTGTTTCTGCCCAATCCGTAAAGTCCGTATCATCAAGGGTTAAAATAACATATTCATATTCATCGTCTTTTGCATTTTTTGTTTTTGCATCAAAATCAATTTTCGGGAGTGATGAATAATTTAATAAAGCATCATCAAGTATAGGTTCCCAAACGCGATTTCTTAGTCTGTTTTCACCGAAATAACCGCTCCCTCCTTCAAAAGTAACCTCAAGTTTAATATCTTTATAAACAATAAGTTGTTTTGTAACAGGATTATATTGAAAAGGCGTAATACCAAGCATAACAGCATCAACACCTCTTATTTCTGTAACTTCTGATAATTTAAAAGGGTTTTCAGGATAGAAAGCATTTTTTGAAAATACTTTCATGTTTTTTTCATATTCTATATCAGGTTCTGTATCGAAAGGAATAACAGGAGCCGGAGCCATTTCTACTTCTTCAATAATTTCTGTACGATAGTCAAGTATTTTAAGAATCGGTTTTGCTCCTTCGGGAACAGCAATCAGTTTACTTTCACCGGGAAGGTCGGGCATACCCGCATCATTAAATAATATAATACCGGACAGGTTAATGTTTTGCATTATTTCTCCCTTGATTTCTGTCTCTGAAATACTGAACTTCTCAATGGAATATACGATTTCAACTCCCGAACTTTTTTGGCTCTCAAGGTTAAAACCGGAATTTCCCCAAGTATCAGAATACTTAAAGGTCTGCTTTTGAGCATTAACTGAAAACATAATGCTGAAAACAAATAAAAATAATGTAAATTTTTTCATAATTAATAATTTGAGAATAAAAATTAAGTTTGAATTATTTGTAAAAACCCTCTGTACTTGATACAGAGGGTTTTGAGTTTTTATTTAATAATTATCTTGCTGTTATAAACTTGTCTCATGATTGTAATCTTCACAAAATAGATACCTTTTGAATTATTGCTTAAATCAATTTTGTGAATATTGCTTGTTGTATTTGTTTGATATATAATTTGTCCGCTTACAGAATAAATTTCTACAATAATATTTTGAGGATTCAAATCGCCGAAATTAATTGTAAATTTTCCGTTACTCGGATTAGGTACAATTTTTACATTGGATTCTATTTGTGAGATACCTACAAATGTAACCGCAATATCTTCACTGTATACATCATCCGCACATACTCCGTTTATTGCAGTTAAAGTTACTGTATAGGTATCTGATGAGGTATAAGTATGAACAGGGTTTACATCTGTTGAACTGTTACCGTCTCCAAAATCCCATATGTAACTCGTTGCATTTGTTGATTCATTGGCAAAAGTTAATTCTTGATTGTTTGCAGTATATGAATATCCTGCAACAGGGTTCTCAACAACTGTGATTTCAACAGTGTTAGAGTGAGCGTCGGCACAAAGAACATTTGAAAGAACAGCTCTAAAATATGTTGTTACTGTTAAGTTATAAGTATTATATGCAGCAGAATTTGCACCTGAAATATCAGTCCAAACAGAACCGTCAGGTGAATCTTGCCACTGTATATTTCCTGTGTAACCGGTTAAAGTTATTGTAGCAGATGAACCTGTACAAATTGAAGTTTCATCAGCAGATGCAGTTCCGCCGACGGGAGCATCATAAACAGTTACAAATTCATCATTAGAATATGCAGGGTCGCAACCCGGATTAGAAACTTCAGCTCTGAAA
>JAUVIG010000564.1 GCA_030592825.1 Chlorobiota bacterium
TAACGCTTAATTTTACTGTGTTTTACCAATATTTAACCCCTAACGGGGTTTTAAGCATCCTGTTAAGGATGGAATATGGGTAAAATATATAACAACACGTAAAAAATGTGCCGTTAGGTACATAATATTAAGCCAAACTGATTAGTTACAAATCACTGTAGAGCCAAATAAACTTGAATGACATTTAATTGTAACGGTAAGCTTTTGGATTTAAGAAGTCCTGTTGTTGCAGGTATCTTGAATATTACACCTGATTCTTTTTATGACGGCGGAAAATATATTAATGAGCCTCATATTTTGAAACGAGTTGAGGAAATTATTAATGAAGGCGGAACTATTATTGATATTGGGGCATATTCTTCTCGCCCGGGTGCAGATCATGTTTCTGAAGAAGAAGAGCTTAAACGTTTGATCCGTGCATTAAAAATAATTCGTAAAAAGTTACCTGATGTAATTATTTCTGTTGATACATTCAGATCTGCAATTGCCGGTTATGTTGTTAAAGAATTCAATGTTGATATTATTAATGATATTTCGGGAGGAAACTTTGATGACGAAATGTTTGATACAATTGCACGATTGCAAGTTCCTTATGTTTTAATGCACATGAAAGGTACACCACAAAATATGCAGGATAATCCTTATTATGATGATTTTTTAAAAGAGATATTAATATTTTTCGCTGAAAAAGTTCAAGAAGCAAAACAAATTGGAATAAACGACTTGATAATTGACCCCGGATTCGGTTTCGGGAAAACAACAGATCATAATTATGAATTATTAAAGAATCTTGACAGATTTAAAATACTTGATTGTCCGATATTAATCGGAATTTCCAGAAAATCAATGGTCTTTAAATTATTGAATGAAACACCTGAAAATGTTTTACCCGGAACTGTCGCTTTAAATATGGCAGCTCTGGAAAAAGGAGCAAATATCATCAGAGTTCACGATGTAAAGGAAGCTGTACAAACAGTTAATATTTTTAACAAATTGAATTCAATTTGATTTTATTAAGGGCACTCCTAAAAACTGATAATTATTTTTCTTTTATGAACTTATAAGCCTTATATGGTTTAAAACTTTATTTTTAATATCTTCGCATTCTAAACTAAAAAATCAGCTTATCACTTTTCTTGACATAGGCATATTAGATATTATTGATATTTTACTTGTTGCTTTTTTATTGTATCAAATGTATTTCTTAATTAAAGGTACAGCAGCAATCAAAATATTTACCGGTATTGCATTTCTTTATCTTATTTGGCTTTTGGTACAAGCATTGGATATGAAGTTGATCAGTTCAATTTTAGGGCATGTAATGGGAGTGGGTGTGATAGCATTACTAATTGTTTTCCAACAAGAGATTCGGAAATTTTTTATGCTCATCAGTAATAAATATTTATCAAATTTAGATTTTTCAATTGCGAGAATATTTCCGTTTATAAAATACGAAGATCCGGATGTTAAGCTTAATGAAATTATAAAAGCATGTATAAATCTTTCAAAAGAAAATACAGGTGCTTTAATTACTGTCTGCAGAGAATCTGAATTGATAACCATTATTGATACAGGTGAACAAATTTACGGCGAAACTTCTTCTCGATTGATATCAAATATATTTTTTAAAAACAGCCCTTTACATGATGGTGCTGTTATTATTAAAAAAGACAAGATTGTTGCTGCTGCTTGTATTTTACCTGTCAGTGAGCATGATATGAGGTCTGAAAACTTCGGTTTGCGACACAGGGCAGCATTAGGAATCACTGAACAAACTGATGCCGTAGTAATTGTCGTATCAGAAGAAAGCGGAGAAA
The DNA here is from genome assembly GCA_030592825.1 of Chlorobiota bacterium. Classification (GTDB taxonomy): domain Bacteria; phylum Bacteroidota; class Bacteroidia; order Bacteroidales; family JAADGE01; genus JAADGE01. The sequence continues at coordinate 1,818 of JAUVIG010000564.1, forward strand.
TTTCCCTGTTTTATGATTCAGGTTATCAAAAAGACCTCAGCATAGTTCAATTAACAAAACAACTTGAATCTTTATTTTTACCTAAAAAATGAAATTTAAAGTAAATAACAGAGCAGTATGGGCAGAAAAGAATATTGTTTATTTGATTGATCAAATAAAGCTGCCTTTTAAAGAAGAAGTATTTGTTTCAGAAACTTATAAAAAGACATGTGAAGCAATAAAAAATATGGTTGTCAGAGGAGCAGGATCTATAGGTGCAACAGCTGCTTTTGCAATGATGCAAGCTGCTTATGAAGCACCGGAAACCGGCAAAGAAATTTTTTTACATAATTCCAAAACAGAAATTGAAAACACAAGACCCACAGCACAAGATCTTTTTGTAGCTGTTGAACGTGTATATAATAAAGCATTAATTTCAACAAAAGAAGCAGAAAAGGAAGCTCATAAAATTGCTGATGAAACTTCATTGGCAGGAAAAAAAATCGGCGAATACGGTAATGAATTAATAAAAGACGGTTATAATATCTTAACACATTGTAATGCCGGGCCTTTAGCTCTTGTTGAGTATGGCTCAGCTTTGGCACCAATAATCAAGGCACATGAGTCAGGAAAGAAGATTTTTGTTTATGTTGATGAAACAAGGCCGAGAAATCAAGGGGCAAAGTTAAGCGCATGGGAATTGAATAATGCAGGAGTACCTCATAAAATAATTGCTGATAATGTTGCCGGACTGTTAATGATGCAAGGGAAAATTGATATTGTAATTACCGGTGCTGACAGAATTGCATGTAACGGTGATACTGCAAATAAAATCGGAACATTGGAGAAAGCTGTTTTGGCAAAAGAATTTAATGTGCCGTTTTATATAGCTGCTCCGGATTCAACTTTCGATAAAAAAGCATTAACAGGAAA
>JAUVIG010000305.1 GCA_030592825.1 Chlorobiota bacterium
ACCAAATAAAAGGCAGTTTATTATCATTTGTTAGATTATTTATATCTGAAACGGAAAAATTTGAAGATCCCCAAGCCGTTGTAGAACCGTGTCCGGTATAATTTGCAATACCGAGTCCGGAGTTTAAACTTCCGGCAACATCAGAAGGAGAAGGATTTCCGGCTGCATCATGACCTCCTTGGCTGCCGTCAAAATGTTCAAAAGGGTCTCCGGTATATGTAAAATCAAACAAATCAGTTTGCATATTTCTCAAATGTTCATAATCATATTCGTTATCATCGCCCGGTCCTTGATCAGAGCCTACAGACATTAATTTGTTTAACCATCCGTCAGCTAATTGATCTCCTTTTTCATATTCAATTGTTCTCAACACTTGAGTTTCAACATGTGCAGTAGTTTCTGCCGAAAAACGCCCTACAAAAAATTCAAGGTAATGATCGTCTCCGCTAATGTAGGCATAAGCATTATCAGAATCTCCGTAAGGAATAAAACCTCCGCTGTTTGTAGGAATTTGAGCAGCATCTCCAACTAACAGAAGATAGGCTAAACCGTTTGTATTATAATAATTTTCAACATATGTCTTAATTTCTGAAACCGAACTTCCGGCATCAGTTACCGTAACCATTTCACAGGGACGACCTATTGTGTTTTTCCAATCAACTAATGGTTGTACTTGATCTGTCCAATCATCATAACAAATTATAAGCATATTTCCTTCTTCTTCTACAGGAGTATATTTTGTTTGATTTTCATAATTAATGAAATGATTGGAATAGATAATATTGAATTCTCTGTCAACTTTATCAAAAGATTTTGTTCTGTTAAACTCGTTTTTTCCTTTTTCTTTACCGGAAATAACTTTTATTGTTATTTCTGTATAAACTCTGACAATATTCTTAACGGGATTATAGGTAAAAGGATATACATGCACAGCTTGTCCTCTGAAATCTCTTACAATATACGGTTTATCTGCATTTGCAATTTGATTTGGGAAAAAGGCATCTTTTGAATATACTTTTCCGTATTCATAGGGTACAGTTGAAGGATCAATATCACGAGAAAAGTTACCTTTTGAAGGTGCAATATTAATATCTTCTATTTCATAAAATTCGGAAGATATAACTTCAATATTTGTGTTTCCCAAATCAGGAATTATAACTGATTGAGTAAATTTAGGTAAATCGGGAGACCCTTTTTGCAAAATTTGTGTTAAATCTTCTGATATAACAATAATTTCTTTTCCGTTCGGTGTTTTAACATTTTTAAAATCGTATGAATTTAATTTAAATGTCAAAACTGTTTCAGTGTCATTTGAAGATACAAGTTGAACTGTATTTTTTTGTGCAAACACAGCATTAAATGTAAATAATAACACAAGTAGTAAAACAAATTTGTTCTTCATTATAAGTTGATTTAATTAATAATTGATTTATTCTTTAATATTAATGTAATACGAATTATTTTTGAAAAGTGATGCAAATTATTTCAACATAATAATCTGATTACAGAAACAGATTGCGATATTACTAAATGGTTGCATTTTATGCAAGGGTAAAGAAAAAAAGTTTCAGTAAAACCGAAACTTTTTTCTTAATATATTAAAAACATAAAAATTGGTTCTGCCATAAAACTATTCTGTCTTGTTTTCAAGTACATGACCCTTATTATCAGTATAACCGTACAGATAATCCAACTTAATCTTGTATTTTTTAAATAATATTCTTCTTTTGAGTTTTAATGTTGGTGAAAGTTCGCCCGTATCAGGTGTCCACTCTTCACAAACCAAAGAAAACTTTTTTATCTTCATAGAATGATCCAAACTTTCGTTGAACTTTTCAACTTCTTGTTCATATTTTTTAATTACCTTTTCGTTTGTGATTAAATCTAAGTTATCTCTAAAATTAATATTATGGATTGCTGCCCAACTGTGAAGATGTTCAAAAGCCGGACATAATATAGCAGCAGTATATTTCTCACCATCTCCTACAGTCATTAATTGCTCAATAAAAGGAGATTCTTTCATTTTGTTTTCTATCAATTCGGGTGCAACGTATTTTCCGGTTGACAATTTAAATATTTCTTTTTTACGACCTGTTATTTTAAGTATCTTCCCGTTTAATTCTCCTGTATCTCCTGTGTGGAACCAACCGTTTTCATCAATAGCTTCTTTTGTTTTTTCAGGATCTTTATAATATCCCGGCATTAAGTTGGGCCCTTTGAATAATATCTCTCCGTCATCAGCTATTTTAACTTCTGCGGATTCCAATATTTCTCCTACTGTTCCGGGTTGTACATTATCTAATCTGTTAACTGCAATTACCGGTGCGGTTTCGGTTAATCCGTATCCTTCCAATATAGGAATACCTGCAGCTCCGAAAATTTTTGCCAATCTGGGTTGTAATGCAGCTCCGCCGGAAACAGCAGTTTTTATATTTCCGCCAAGCGCCTCACGCCATTTTACAAAAACAAGTTTATTAGCCAATTTTAATTTTTTATAATAAAAAGAACCTTGTTTTACAGTCGGATCATATTGTTGTCCGAGTTTTAATGCCCAAAAAAACATAGCCCTCTTTATTCCTTTCAGATCCAGACCCTTACCGTATATTTTGTCATAAACACGTTCAAAAATTCGAGGGACTGCTGCAAAGATATCGGGTTTTATTTCTTGTATATTATCTACTATAGTTTCCATATTTTCAGCATAATATACACGAATCCCCAAATAAGAAAAAAGATAATTTAACATTCTTTCAAAAACATGATTAAGAGGTAAAAAACTAATAGCAAGTTCTGTATCTTTCGGTACAGCCACTTCACACTCCAAAACATTACTTACAAAGTTTTTATGGGTCATCATTACACCTTTTGATAAACCTGTAGTACCTGAAGTATAGATGATTGATGACAGATCATTTTCTTCAACGGCATTTCTCATCTCAATAAACTTATCTTTATGTTCATCTTGTTTTTCTTCACCTGATTTCAGAAGATCTTCAAAGTTTGGAATGCCTTTTATTTGATCAAATGTGTAAACATTTTCAATAGATTTAACTTTTTGAACTATAGGATTTATAAAATCATAACGTTCTTTTGAAGAGATAATTAACATTTTTGAATCTGAATGCGACAAAATATGTTCATATTCAATTTCGTTTATAGTCGGATATACAGGTACATGAACAACACCTATTTGTTCCATCCCGTAATCTATAATGTTCCACTCGGGGCGGTTATTGGAAACTGATGCAATTTTATCACCTTTTTTAAATCCTAATTCTATTAAAGCATAACTGAAAAGGTCTGCTTTTCGTTTAATTTCTTTCGCACTGAATTTTTCCCAAGTACCGTTTCTTTTTACGGCAAAATTGTCATCTTTGGAATAATTTTCAATTACATGATCAAGAATATCAAATGTTCTTTTTATTTCCATTTTGATTATTTTTTGTTTATAAACATATCAAAATTAGTAAATATATTCACAGCACAAAATATTTTTGTAATTGTAGAATGAAACCGAAGGCTTCGCTTCAAGCAAAGGCTTCGGCAGAATAAAGACACAATTGGGTTAACAACCGGTGGATAAATTGGTGATATTAGGAGAAAAAACACATCAAAAATTTGTAAAAACTACCAAATTTTGGTATATTTGTAAAAAAAATGAAAAAAAATACATCTATATCGATAGGAAACCATTTTGAGATGTTTATGTTAAGAAAAATAAAGACAGGAAGGTATAATTCAGTGAGTGAAGTTGTAAGAGCCGGTCTTAGATTGTTGGAGGATGAAGAAAAGAAAACGGAAATTTTAAAAGAAGCTCTTGAAATTGGAGAAAACAGCGGCTTAACAGAAAAGTTTGATTCAAAGAAACATCTAAAGGCTTTACATAAAAAATATATGTAAATATGGTTAATTACAGAATATCAAATAAAGCTGTAAGTGATTTGGATGGAATTTGGATTTATACTTTTAAAAATTGGTCTGTTCAACAGGCAAACAGATACTATAATTTGATAATAAGTGAAATTGAGTTTTTAGCCGTGAATCCTGATTCAGGCAAATCAATGGAACATATAAAAAAAGGATACAGTGCTTCAAAAGTAAAATCACATTTGATTTTTTACAAATTAAATGCAGACAATATTATTGAAATAGTAAGAATTCTTCATCAAAGAATGGATGTTGAAAACAGATTGAAGGAGTAACAGAAAAGAAAACCCGACAAAAAACTTATAATTACAAGAGTTCTTCTTCAATGGTCTCATACTACTCTTCAAAAGCATATAAAATATTAGGCATTGAGAAGACTGCAAGTGCCGACGAAATTAAAAAAGCATATCGTGCATTGGCATGAAACACCATCCGGATAAATTTGCAACTAAAGGAGAAAAAGCCATAGAACAAGCCGAAGAAATGTTTCAGGAAATTACAGAGGCTTATGAGTTAATAAAACGCTTAAGAAGTATAAATTAGAAAGAGAGTCTATAAAAGGTTAAATGTATTCAATAAAACATATGCAAAACTTAAATAACAGACAGAAAATAAACTTCTTCATTATAGTTGTACTTATTCTTATTGATATTTTAATAATCTTAACAGAAAATCAACGAATTTATCCATTTAATAATATAGTTGTGGTCTGTTCAATTAATATTTTTCTAATAGGGTTTTATGAGCTTTGGCAATTAAAAGACATTTATCTCAGCTATAAAGAAAAAACAGTATTAAAACTTTTAGTTGTTTTTTTAAAAGATGAAGGATATGATGAGAATAATATTTTGAGTATGATTAACCCTTACTTTAAATCTTATTCAAAGAAACAAGTTGTTAAGCAAATAAAAAGCACAAATACAAAAAAATATTATATTAATCCAATTTATTGGAAAAGCCGTCAGTACAAAATATATGTTTTGTTTATTATTTTAGATATACTTTATCAGAACAGAATTAGAGATAAGGTAAGTGAGAAGAAACTAAGAATATTGTCAAAATTACTCACTTCAAATAGTGAGCATTTTTTATTGATTGATTATCATTTTAAAACAAAAGGCAGCAAATCGGATAATAAAAGTTTCACATAT
>JAUVIG010000496.1 GCA_030592825.1 Chlorobiota bacterium
CAATCGTATAGCCTACAACAACTCCAAAATCTTGATCAATGCTTGCCAAAGGATAATTTAAATCATACTCCGGGACTTGATACGGAAATACGTTTTCGACACGATATACTTCAATAATATTATTTATATCTGCAATATTCAGAACAACTAAATCGACATAACTGTCAACATACAAATAGTTATTTTTAATTGCCATATCAATATTACCGGGAATTTTAACAAATTTAATGTTTTGAGGGCTGCCGGGATTTGAATTATCAATGATATGAATCCCTTTCAGATATTCGTTTACAAAAACATAATTATTGTAAAAATACATTTTCCCGGTTTGTTTCAGCTCTTCGCCCGGCAAAGATTTGATACCGTTTCGCATATCCTCATATGACATATATACCGGTTTGTTGCCGGTAAACTTTCGGGTTTCCAAAACTTTATCCTTACAGGTAAATAAGCCTACGGATAAAAAAAGTATAAACAAAATTGCCGCTGATCTCTTGTTTGTTTTCATGATGTTATAATTAAGATTTAAAATATTAATTTTTTTCCTTTAACAAACCATACGACTGTTTTTAGCAAAGTGATGCAATAAAAATATATTTTTTCAAATTGCATCGTTTCTGTGTTTTTCATCGTATGGGTTTTTATAATCTGTATCATAATAAAAAAGCAAATGAACAAAACCGTATCTTTATTTTTAGCAGTAAATCTATTGTTAAGCTTTCAAATTGTATCGGCTCAAAAGCATAAGCAAACTGCATTACATCTCAAAAACGGCAGTATCATTTACGGCAGAATTCTTGAAAATCATCCCGACAGTATTATAAAAATTCAAAACAAATGCAATGACATTTTTGTTTTTGATCATAGAGAAATACTGTCTCTTACCTACCCGCAAAAAGAGCATAATACCTACAAGGGATTACCTTTCTTATTAAGTTTTGATACCGGGATAGCCGGATTCGGCGGCAGTTTTAACCCGGCAGTAAGTTTATTGATCAGTGGAACTTATCGTTTTAAAGAAAGATACTATGCCGGATTGTCAAGCGGTATTGAATATTTCGGAATGCCGCTTTTACCGGTTGCCGGAGAATTCCAAGCCGATGTGTTTAAACGCAATCTTACACCTTATATTTATGTTCGCGGCGGATACGGATTTGCTCTCTATCCGAATGAAAAAACAAACCACTATAACAGTACTTATGCAGGAGGAATTATTTTTGGCGGGGGCATTGGTATCAGAAAACGTTTCTCATCCGAGTTTGCCGGGACATTCAGCATTGGTTACCGACATCAACAAACTTATGAAACTCGTGATTATTTAACTGATGACCGTTGGAACACCGATTACAAACGACACTATTTCTATAACAGAGCGGCTTTTAGGATTGGCTTGGTATTTTGACGTTTTAATGATCTTTATTTATGTGTATCTTTAATGAGTTCGATTAAAAAAGGTACAAAACCACTTAAAAAGTGCATAGCAACTTATATAATTAGCTGTAAATAAGCACAATGTCTTTTTTGCATTTTGCAAAATCAGTTGCTTTGCACCTTTTAAACTGCACTATTTAATTGTAAATTTATTAAAAATTATTTGAGAAAGAATAATTAAATATAAAAAAAAAAGATTTTTATGGCTGTTTTTAAAAAAAAGTCGTAAACTTGTGTCCCTGTAAAATAAATAAATGATTCTTTTTAATAAAATATTATTACTTTTAAAAAAAACCAGAATATTGTTATATTTGATACTATCCAGAAATTTCGGGGAGTTTTGTTGCATAAAATAATCATCTTCATTATCCAAACAGGAATATTTAAATTTTTGCATTTTCCGAAATATTAAGAGTAAAACCCATAAAAACATCTTATTAAGTTTAATAATTTAAAAAACATTTAATTATGAAAAATTTATTATTTACCTTAATAATGATTAGCTCCGGATTTATTAATGCACAGGTTTTTATCGGAGAAAGCGTACAATCTTCTGCAACCGAAAGAAATAACGCAAGATTAATTGCAGAAGACAACAACGGAAATTTGCATGTTGTATATTACGATAACGGTATTTATTACTCATTTTCAGATAATGCAGGTATAAGTTGGACAACTCCTTTTTTTATTGACGATATTGGACGAAACCCTTCCATAGCCTTTGACAACAACAATATTTTACATCTTGTTTATAAATACGGCGGAATAAATGCTTATGATATTGTACACAGAACATATGATAACATAAGTTGGAGTGAAAAGGATATTGTTTATCAGAATGCTGTTACCACAGTTTCTCGACCTGTGATTGCTGTTGATTCTGAAAATAATTTACACTGTGTTTTACAAAGAGCCGGTTACAGTTCAACCCCCAACTCTGAAATTTGGTATAACAAATATACACAGGGAACAGGTTGGCAAACACCAATAAACATAAGTAATTCTTACGGAGCTTCCGAATATCCGACACTTACAATTGATAATAACGATAATGTTTACATTTTTTGGAAAGATTCAGGCGAAGATATCAATAACGATAAAATGGTTCTTTACAAAAAATATACTGTCGGTTCAGGTTGGGACGCAGATTATACAAATATCAGTAACACAACAGGAAACGGAAGTTATGCAACAATGGACCCCTGCGTTGTAACTGATATTGACGGAAACATTCATCTGATTTGGAAAGACTCACAAACAGGAACAAGAGAAATATTTTATAAAAAATGCACTGCCGGAGTTTGGGATATTAATTATACAAATATCAGCAATACAGGGCTCGCATCTTTACACCCGACAATTTCAACTGACAGTCTTGGAAATTTACATGTTTTTTGGGCAGAAAAAACAGACGGTATATATCTTGATATTGTTTATACAAAATACGATGCAGAACTTGAAACTTGGTCCGGAATTACAAATATTACTAATACCGAAAATGTTGATTCGGATAATCCGAGCAGCCCTTCTATGTGCAACAAATATTTGTCTGTAATTTGGACAGAAGGAGAAGTAAATCCTTTTTCGATTATGTATTACGGCGAATTATTTCCGGTAAGTATTGATGAGTATAATAACAATACATCTAATATTAATTTATTTCCAAACCCGACAAACGGAATTTTTACAATACAAAACCTTAAAGCATCCGGAAGTTCCCGAAATATCGGGACAGGCTCTTTAAACGTAGTGGTTACAGATATATCAGGAAAAATCATAAAACAATTATCAATTAATAAAAATCAAACTA
>JAUVIG010000266.1 GCA_030592825.1 Chlorobiota bacterium
CATCACTGTCCCATCTCCAATCTCCCGTTGAGAACATTAGCCTTATATCAAGTTTTTTGGTCGGGAATATTCTTAATTCAGCCTCTATGCCTTGATGCACAGCATTTAAACCTGTAATATTTGCAGTTTCTTGTCCTACAGATCTTGTTATGGTTTTATCCATCCAAGACGTTCTGTATAGTGTTAAATCTCCGCTTATTAATGAGGTTCTGTATCCGTATCCCAGTTCTGTTGATAATACTTTCTGAGGTTTAGCATCTGAATTTATATTATTGGAATAATTCAAAAATACGGCATTTGCAAAAGGAGCTCTTGTAAAATAACCGCCGTTTATAAACACGTTATGTTCCTTATTTATATTATAATTAACACCACCTTTAACACTGTAGCCCAAAAAACTGACTTTATCAGAAACTTGATAAATATGATCAATATCAAATGAACTATTGTTTGTTAAATACAAGTCTCTTTCTTGTGCTTCACTAAGCTCATCAACACCCAAATTATTAGTTTCATCTAAAACTAATTGATCCCATAATTGAATGTATGATGAATCAGCAGAAGAATAATCAATACTTTTAATATTTTCAATTTCCTGTTTGGTGTTATCATCATAATATTTGAAATAATCAAATCTTTGGTATGTTGTATTTGAAACTGCTCCGGAAATAAATGCAGAATAATTATCTGTACTGTATTCTACTTGTAAAAAGATGCCTGCCCACATTACATCTGTTAAATTATAATATGATATTTTATCACCCTTATATAAAGTTGTACCCGGATCACGATTTACATTTTGATTATCTAAAAAATATTCGCCGCCCAAGAGATCATCAATTTCTGTATAGTGATATCCTCTGTAATATCTTCCGTCAAGACCCGCTGTAATACTAATATTTCCTACATCTTTATTTAATGTAGATAAAAAACCGTACCAATCGTGCGAATTTGTTGACATTGAAATAATTGCATCAGAACCTTTTAAAGAAGCATGGTTATAATCTATAACAGCATCATAATCCAAATAACCTTCAGGTGTTAATTTCGTAATCGGATATGGTTCACCGCTTGGATATTGGAATTTCAGATATTCTGAACTGTCACCTGATGCTCTTCTGCCTCCTCCTTTTGCCAATGATGCATAAATTGCAGTTGATAAAAAAGTTTTGCTGTTAAAATTTATGGTATGATTCAATGAGATTTGAGGTTTGTGATATTTATTGTATGCATGATCTCCACCGTAAATTTCTCCGTTTCTGTATCCGAAATTTGAATTATATTTAAATCCGGACGGATGGTCTAAATAATCTTCAACTAAATGTGAAGAATTTCTTTGGTTGTGCCATTGTGGTGCTCCGAATGCAGTTAACGAAATTTGTTGTTTTGCTGAAAGACGTTTAGAAATATTCATAAAGTATGACCATCCTTCAAAATTTGTCCCCAAAATATAACCGTCTCCTACAGTTCTGCTTCCGCTGACAGTTACAGCCCAACCATTGTCCGTTAAACCGGTTGATAAAGTCAGTCCTGTTTTAGAATAACCGTTATTCCCTATAGCATAATAAACTGAACCGCCTTGTTTAACATCAGTTGTATTTGTTATTATGTTTAATGTGCCGCCAATAGATGAGATCGCAAGTTTTGAAGCACCGAGACCTCTTTGAATTTGCATTACTCTGGTAACATCAGAAAGCCCTGCCCAATTTGACCAATATACTTTCCCGTTTTCCATATCGTTAACAGGAACACCGTTTATTAAAACACCTATGTTATTAGAATCAAAACCTCTCAAATTAAATCTGCCGTCTCCGTATCCACCGCCTCTCTTGGTGGCATAAACACTTGGTGTTGATTTTAAAATTTCAGGGAACTCTTGTGTTCCAAGCTTTTCGATAATCATTTCCGGATTAATATTTGAAATTGCAACCGGTGTTTTTCTGTCTTTTGCAAAGGAAGCAACAATAAATATTTCCGTTATACCTATAGCATCAGGTTCGAGTTCAAGTTTTCCGAGATCTTTTGTCTCACCTGCTTTTAGATCTAAATCAGATAAATAATCTAAAAATCCTACATAAGTAATCCTTAAATCAGATTTTCCTTGTTCAACATTTAAGCTGAATGATCCGTTTAACAATGTAACAGTTCCGGTAGTTGTACCTTCAATCATAACAGTTGCACCGGGGAGCGGTTCTCCGGTTGATTTATCATAAACCGTCCCGGTAACAGACTGACTGTATGACTTAAGACTAATTCCGAAAAGAATTAACATTATTAATAATGTAATTTTTTTTTCTCTCATAAAAACAAATATTTAATTATTAAAAAATTAAGGTTCTATGTTGTTTATAGTGGGTGAATCAATTTAAAAAAATCTCATAATGAATAATAAATCCGTTAGGATTGACATATTTGTAACACCGTACGTCAGTGCGGTGAATAAGCTATCCGGAGAAAACCAAGTCCCGTAGGGACGTTCCTACGGAACTTAAAGTGTGATGTATATTTGTCACGGCACTGCTGTACCGTGTTACAAATAGTGCTAATTGCTGCCGCAATTAATCTACGGGACATATTATTAAATATCTTTAATATTTTATTACCCACTATAAACAACATATATCCAAAATTAAAAAGACTTCAAATTTACAAATTTTAATTATGTAATCCTATATTGTTAAAAATTTAATAATAAGTTAATACTGTTTTTTTTCTTTTCTGAATAATAAATATCTATATTGCATAGCTAAATTAATTATCACACTAAAAATTATTTAATTATGAGAAATTTAAACAAAATTTTTTTATTATTAACCTTTGTTGCGTTTACGGCATTTGCCTTCGGGCAAACAAGTATTACCGGAACAGTAACAAATAAAGATGACGGTTCGACCCTTCCCGGAGTTACTGTTGTGGCAAAAGGAACAACTGTCGGTACAATTACCGATTTGAACGGTAAGTATAAAATTGATGTTCCTGCAGGTACTCAAATTTTAGTTTTTACTTATCTCGGTATGGCAACCCAAGAGTTGGAAGTAGCCGGTTCAACAATGGATGTAGTAATGATAGAAGTAAGTGAAGAATTAGTTGAAATCCTTGTTATGGCTGACAGAGCAAAAGAAAGAGAAACACCTGTCGCATTTTCGGATCTTACTTCAAAAGAAATTGAAAATCAATTAGGTTCAAGAGATTTACCTTTAATTATGAACTCTACACCAAGTGTATATTCTACTGTTGGTGGTGGCGGTGCCGGTGATGCACGTATTAATGTTCGCGGTTTTGATCAAAAAAATGTTGCTATTATGATTAACGGTGTACCTATTAACGATATGGAAAACGGCTGGGTATATTGGTCAAATTGGGATGGTATATCAGATGCTACATCTTCTATTCAAATGCAAAGAGGCTTAAGTGCTGTTAACTTAGCAACACCTTCAATCGGTGGTACTATGAATATTATTACCAGTCCTGCTGAAAAAGAATCCGGTTTCATTTCAAGACTTGAATATGGTTCGGGTAATTTTATGAAAGCAACTTTAACAGGACATTCCGGTTTAATCAATGAAAAATTTGCAGTAAGCGGAAGTATAGTCAGAAAAGTTGGTTCAGGTGTTATGGACGGTACATGGACTGATGCTTGGGCATATTATTTGGGATCAAGTTTTATAGTTAATAAATCACATAAACTTGAATTATTTGCAATTGGTGCTCCGCAAAGACACGGACAAAACTTATACATGCAGAATATTGCAGCTTACGACCAAGATTATGCTAAAGAATTAGGCTATTCTCAAGATGCCTTAGATGCTTTTCCTGAATCTGTAAACGGCAGATTATATAATCAAAATTACAGTGCAGTTTCTGATTCTTATACAGGACAACAATCATGGAAAATGTTGGGTAGTGAAGGAAAATTACATGACAGATATGATTCGGAAAATATAAATGAAAGAGAAAATTATTTTCATAAACCGATTGTGAATTTAAACTGGTATGCAACTTGGACTGAAAAAATTAAACAATATACAACTGTTTATTATTCAGGTGGTAATGGCGGCGGAACCGGTACATTAGGAAGTTTGGCTTGGAAAGCTCCTTATCTGGGTGACCCTACTCCTTCAAGATATGTCGATTATGACGGAACAATTGAGAATAATACTGCAACTGATACAGCTTATGGTATTCTCAGAAACAGCATAAACAAACAATGGACTGTCGGTGCAATATCAAAATTTAAAATTATTTTTACTGATAATTTAAAAGGTCAAATAGGTATTGATTGGAGAACTGCTGAAATTGAACATGCCAGAGAAGTAAGAGATTTATTAGGCGGTCAATTTTATATTGATAATAATAATGAATTCAACACTGATCCAAAAAGATATTTAGGAGATAAAATTGCTTATCACTCACATAATACGGTAGATTGGATTGGTTATTTTGCTCAAATGGAATATTCCAGTGATGCAATTACTGCATACGGAACATTCGGACATTCATTTACAAAATATTATCATACTAACCACTTTAAAATGGGTGATGACGGTAATGAATTACTTGCTGAATCAGGGTCTTTACCCGGATTTCAAATAAAGGGCGGTGTAAGTTACAGACCGTTCAAAAATTTCAGTATATTCGGTAATTACGGTTATGTTTCAAAATCACCTATTTTTGATAATGTTATTAATGACGGTGACGGCAGTGTAACAGAAGATCCTTCAAACGAACTGTTTAAAGCATTTGAATTCGGAACTTCTTACCGAACATTAGACAGAAGATTAAATGTTAAATTTAATTACTATAATACAACATGGGAAGACAGAGCATTAGCAATAGCTATTGTTGATCAAGACGGTTCTGAAAAATTCTTTTATATTCAAGGAATGGATCAAAAACATACAGGTTTTGAATTAGAGGCAAATTATTTAGCTTTTAATTTTCTTGATGTAGGAATATTCGGTTCTGTTGGTGATTGGAATTACTTAAATGATGTAACAGGTATCTATAAAGATTATGACGGCGAAGAAACAGATGTAGAATATAATTTCTATACTGAAGGCTTAAAAGTTGGTGATGCTCCTCAGACACAATTTGGTACTATGATAACTTTATTACCGATAAAAGGTCTAAGAGTTCAATTTGATGCCAGATATAATACGAATCATTATGCTGATTGGGATCCGTTCTCAAGAGAAGATGAAACTGATATTGAACAGGTATGGATGACTCCGGCTTATACATTAGTTGATGCTCACTTTTCTTATGATTTACCTTTAAAAGGAAAAATTGGAGTTCAAGTGTTCGGTCATGTATTTAATGTATTAGATGAGATATATATTCAAGATGCTGTTGATAATAGTCCTTATAATGCTTATAGAGATGATGATGGTGTTATTATCAATCCTCACAGTGCAGATGCTGCAGAAGTATTTTTGGGCTTACCAAGAACATTTAATATTGGTGTTAAATTAACATTCTGATAATTAATTTTTATTGACTAGTCCTAAATAACCGTTACAGGTTTTTGACAACTATAATTAATTATTAATTAACCACAGCGAAAAGCTTTTCGCTGTGGTTTTTTGATTTATAAGTTCTAATTTTAATATGATTTTGATTATGCATTTGATTTGGTGTTTTCATATGGCAAGAGTAATGA
>JAUVIG010000219.1 GCA_030592825.1 Chlorobiota bacterium
CATCAGTTAATCCATTTTGATGCACAAATACATCTTTACCACCATCATCAGGTGTAATGAATCCAAACCCTTTAGATTTGTTAAAAAACTTTACTGTTCCATTACTCATAATTAATAATTTTAATTTAAATAAAATACAAAGTTATTATTATATCCTTCACCTGATTGATTCATGCATCATTAATTTTTTTCTTCCAACTAACGTCAAATCTTTATTGCTCATTATCAGTCAGTTATGTTTTTTGTTTTATTACTTTATTTTCATCTTTTTCCCCTTACGTTAACAAAAATATTCATCTGAATTTTTCAGTAGGGGGATTGTGCATAACGATTAGCTAAACAATGTGCGGTGTTAATTACGATAATTTCTTGGTTTTGCTCACAGCACAAATTTTTGCCTTATTAATTATTTATAAATTCAAAATTTTTGCGATCATGCAAATTCCCTTTGTCCTTGCGGATTATTGCTGAACCGCATTTTGTTTTAGCTGCTTGTTATAGGTTTTTTCTATTCTATTGATTCTAATTTGCTATTTTTAAAGAACATAGTCAAACCATGTTCATTTTCCCAAACTACATTAAACCAAATTGAAAAATAAAGATTTGTGTTATCAACATAATCATCAAAATACACATAGTCAATCTTTGCTATTTTAAATGTGTCTTCTGAATCTATAAATCCAAAATGTTCCTTATTAGCCTTTTCATAATCATTATTGTGTTTTTTTAGTAGTTCATTATCAATGCCATAATCAGTAGCCCTTGTACAAGTTTCATAATGTTTCCAAATCTCATCTTTTATTTTTAACATTTCTGATTTATCAATGTTTAAAAACGAATTTATCCGGTCAATAATTCTGTCCGTTATATCATTTTTTTTAACATTATTTGTCGCAAATATCCATATGACAACATCTTTTTGAAAAAACGGAGAAAACATTTTGAACTTATAGACACCGTGTCTCTGGTCAAGTTCTACTAATTTGAAAATTTGCTTTTTATTTATCATTTTTAATTACCTATAACATATGTATAACAGTAACCCATATTTCCTGTTACGTTTATTTCTTTTTATAGCTGCGAAGAACGATTTTTTTAGTTTACAGACTTTGTAACTTATTGCCTGTCTAATATTTTTCAGGTATAAATGTTTGCTCTCCTTTTGGGGGCCGTACATAAGCTTTTATACTTTTTCTGGGTTCTAATTTCAGCTTTGGAACGGGCAAGACTGTATAAGGTATTTTGTCTAACAAATGATTAATACAATTCAAACGAGCACGTCTCTTATCATCAGCTTCAACAACATACCAAGGCGAAATTTTTGTATCGGTATATGCTAACATTTCATCTTTCGCCTTTGAATATTCTCCCCATTTGTCACGCGAACTTATATCAATTTTGCTGAGTTTCCAACGCTTTGTAGGATCTTTCAAACGAGATTGAAATCTTCTTTCTTGCTCAGTTTCACTTACTGAAAACCAGTATTTTATAAGAATAATTCCGGAACGAATCAACATTCGCTCCAAATTCGGGCATGATCGCAGAAATTCCCAGTATTCCTCATCCGAGCAAAATCCCATAACACGCTCTACTCCGGCACGATTATACCAACTTCTGTCAAACAAAACTATTTCTCCGGCTGCAGGTAAATGAGGTATATAACGCTGAAAGTACCATTGAGATACTTCTTTTTCGGTTGGTTTACTCAAAGCAACTACCCTACAAACTCTCGGATTCATACTTTCTGTAATACGTTTTATAGTTCCGCCTTTTCCCGCAGCATCACGCCCTTCAAAAATAACAACTACTTTTTGGTTCTTATGCTGAATCCAACGCTCTAATTTTGTTAATTCTACCTGTAATCTTGCAAGTTCTTTATGGTAGAATTTTTGGTCTAACTTTTTATTTTTAGTGTTTTCCGACATATTTCTATTTTTTGCAATTTAAGAAATATATAAACCAAAATCAACAAAATTCAGAAATAAACAACAAGTTTGTTTCTTTCATTCTAATCTTCAAGCTGAACTTTAGTGTATCTTTTTCAATTAGTAACTTATTTTTTTATTTTTTTTCATACTACACAGGTCGGAGGACGATAAACTGAATATCATAAGTTACATAATATCATCCATCATATCATTAAAATAGTCATCGTTTTCTGTTTCATTTGTTTCGTCTTTAAATGAAATCAACTCAAAATTAACTTTTAATATATTTTCAAATTCCTCACCCGCTTCTTCCATTTCATCATCACCTTCATTATAGAACCATCTTATTTTAACATCGTTACCTAAACCTGATAACTTCTCCATTTTAGTCATGATCTTTAAAAGGAATTTTGCAGAAACTGTATTGAAATATGACAACTTTAAATCCAAGACAGTGCTTTTCAAAGGATTTAATAAATACTCATCTAACCATATAAATATCGGGTCATAAAATTCGAAGGCATCTACCGGACAAGATTTTCCGAAAATTTTAAATTCCCCGGATTCTCTGTCTAATAATATACCCGGTAATAACTCTTTTGATTTATACGATAATACTTTCATCATGAATCAGTTTAAATTTCACAGCCTCATTTCTCTAAGGTTCGTATTATTATACGGAAAATTTTATAAATTGTTTTTAAATTGTAAAAAATTATGTCCAAATATATTAACAATTTTTTGCCTGTTTATCTGTTTATCAATTTTTTTAAACATATTATAAAAAGATTGTTTGTATTTTAGTTAGCTGTATAGTTTGATAATACAATGTTATAGCTTCGCAAAAGCAAAACGATGGCGAGAGGTGATGTTTTGAAAGTAAGAATTAAATTGTTACATTTTCAAGCCTTCGGGCTTGTGTTTTTTTTTGCAGATTTGGAACTTATTGTCGGTCTAATATTCATAATACAAGCTTCTGTTATATCCCAAAATGTTAATGCATATTTTGTTCGATTCTGCATTACGAATAGGGGAAAGATCAAATCTAAACATGCCCCATTTTATCCTTAAAAAACGCATCATAAAAGCTGTTTCCCATATTAAAAACAAACAGATTTTTTTGTGCACGTGTAATGCCGGTATAAATAAGCTCTGTGGTTTCAGATTGTTTACAGTCATTATCTTCCTGTTCAATAATCAATATCAGGGTATGCGATTCCCAACCTTTAAAACTTTGAATGGTTGAAAGTTTGGTTGTTCCCGGTTTCATACGAAAATGATTTTTTTTATTTCTTCGGATATTTTCAATAATCTTCTTAAGATCTGTTTTATTCGGAAAAGCATTTTTTAATTTTTCATAATACTCTTTTGTTTCAAAAGTTGTTACAGTATTATCTTTTAATTCATGCCTTATCATATAATCAATTTCTCTGAGCACATTAGTCTTTGCTGCCAAAAACGTAACATTTAAAGCTTGAATATTCCCGGTCTTAATCAATTCTGTATATGCATTGTAGAGGTCTCTTGCTTTTGATTCTGATCCGAAATTTTTATAGGATAAAATTTCTTGGGCAAAATCAATTGTCGGATTTTTAATTATTCGAAGCTCGTCAACTGTATATTTTTTAGAAAGCAGTTCCTTCTGATAAACTAAAGCCAAACGTCCGATCTCATCAGCAAATCGTTTGGAAACAATAAGCGATCGATTCCAAGTGCCTCTGATGGTCTTTATAATTGCTTCTTTATTTTCGTCTAAAGGACGACCATAAGTATTTTGTTTTTCATCTCCGAAAACAACAAATTCTCCGGTTTCTTCCAAAAAATATTTTGTAATGATCTCCAGCCATTCAGTCTTATAGTCTTGTACTTCATCAATGAAAATCGCTTGATACTTTTCGATCTTATCTTTTACAGGTTCAAAGAAGTCAGTATCTGTAAAAGGCATTAAAGATTCAACGTCTAAATTATAGTTATTTGCCTCCGATTTAAAAAATTGATGATAATTGGTAATGTAAAAATCGTTCCGTGAAAATTTTTCTTTAACTTCATTTATTCGATCACGTATATAATTTTTTAATGATAAGTTATAGCATAAGATAAGTACTCTGTTGTTTGTTCTCAAGGAGGCATTAACAGCTCGTTTTGCCAAAACAAAAGTTTTCCCGCCACCGGCCAAGCCCTTAATTTTTCTTCTGGGCTTACTCTCACTTCTTATCAATTCTCGTTTTTCTTTGGAATAAACTGTCTTTTTTCCTTCTTTCGGCTTATGGAGTGAGGGCTGCAAATATCTTTTGAAATTCTTATATAAGTTATCATCAAATAGTTTCGACGGTTTATCAAGTCCTGTCTTATTCAAATATTTTTCTAATCTTTCTTTGGTCAGTGAATCTTTTCCCCAACACTCAATATACTTATTAAAAACCTGATATCCGCTGTACTTTTTATCTTCAAATTTCTTAAACAAAAAATCAGTTATGTTTTGTTTGGTATAGAAATGAAAATACACCATTGTATTCACAATCGACCTGTATTTTCTGTTCTCAAGGCATTTTTGTAAAAGACCTTCAATATGAAGATCATATAAATTATCTTTATAAAATTTAACTTGCGAAAGCGGTGATTTAATTTTAGTATCATTCTCTTTCAGATACCAATCTGTATGTTCATCAATATAGTAATCGTCTAAATTCCAATCTTTAACTTCAATTATAACAACTCCGCCGGTTTTTTTTAAAATTACAATATCCGGTCTGTCTCCGTTAATAAAAGGCTTAAAATATATTTCAAATTCACGATCTAAATTTTTATTAAGAAAGTCTAATAAGTTTAGTACTCCTTTTGCAGGTTTCTTATAAAGCCTTTTTATTGTATTGAAATCAGGAAATAACGATGCCATTTTTGATCATGATTATTTATAAAGACAGTATATAAAAAGTAATAATATATTTTCCCAAATATAAATATTAAGCAATAAATATCCAAATTCTTTCCTTTTAATATTTCAAATTGAAATCCCTGAAAGATGATTTCTTGGATTATTATTATACAAAACACAAAAGCAAGGCATTAATAATTAAAGTAATACGTGACGGGGAAGATAATATGATCAACTACAATTATATTCTTGATGTCTTGAAAAGAATAAAACCGCTTAAATGATCCGTTAGGAACTGTCAGGAAATAAAGTTCTCGTTTAGATGCTGTTATTTTGTTCTTTAACAACTATAAAAATCTGCGAATAGCCGTAGCTATTTAAGGATTTTTATAGACTTTTTGCGAATGTGCAAAAACCAAGGGCAAAAGAACAAGTATAAATGGGAAGGTTATTTCTTGTCAGTTCATTAGTTCATTATCTTATTTCAAAGTTGGTGAAATTTTGGAGAGGACTTTCCGAATAATTTAACTTTATAATGCGTGCCCATGACGGTCCTTTGTTGCACCAAGAAAGGAATTCATTTAAGGTATCTTCTTCACCTTCCGCTTCAATATATACTGAGCGGTCTGCTCTGTTTTGTACAAAACCCTTGATCTTAAGTTCGAGTGCTTTCGTTCTTGTATTATATCTGAACCCGACTCCCTGAACCCGACCGAATATATTAATGTTATAATGCTTAATCATTTTAGCTTATCATTAAAGACCTTAAACAAAAGTTTCAGATGATAAAGGCCATATATACCTATTAAAACACATGAAGATTGGGAGAAAGATAAACTTAATTCAGTACTATCCGGACTTGCCAATCTTTTGAAGAATCTTTTTATCTATTAATTTGATTTTTTTTCCGTCAACTTCAATGATATTATCTTTCGTAAAATCACGAATAATTTTTGTAACGGTTTCTCTGGTAGTTCCGATATATTCACCAAATTCTGATCTGGTTAAAGGAATCAGGAATTCATCTTTTTCAAAAATGTGATCAGCAAAATATAATAATGCATCGGCAAATATAGCCATTAATTGCTTTTGGATTTTATAAACACAATGTTTATAATGACTGACGATACCACTGCTAAGGTTTTTTATTACTTCCAGCGCAAACCTCCCGTTATTTTCAACCAAATATTCATATCCTTTGTAATCAATAAAACAAGTTGTAGTATCACTAAGTGCTGTTACCGAATAAGAGTGGATTTTATTGGCAAATACATCAGGGACTCCGACAAAAACAGGACCTTTCATTATTTTTAATATTTCGTCTTTTTTAATAGGCCCTGTTAAATGGATCTTAACTATCCCTGATTTAACAAAAACAACATTATGTGTAAATGTTCCCTGTTTTATTATCCTTTCACCTTTTTCAAAAAAAATCTCAGTGCTGTTTTTGCATAATATTCCCAATTCTTCTTCATCCAAGTTGTAAACTGTGATGGATTTTACAATACATTTTTTACAAGGATTCTCCGTTATTATCTTTCTCATTTTTTTTTATTAATATAAAACAAAAGTAAACAATAAATGTTAATCTAACATACATTTTTATGTTAATTATATTTCATTTGCC
>JAUVIG010000406.1 GCA_030592825.1 Chlorobiota bacterium
GCTGTTACAATAATTATTATGTTTATATATTTTGATGAAAGCATTATTGAGATTTTTGTTTAATTGTTTAGTGTTTAGTTGTTTAATTGCTGTTCCTTTAACATTAAACAGTTATACACTAAACAATTTTAATATCATATATTTAGATAATTCATAAACTCTTCGTAGCGTTCTTCAAGCAAAACATTAATTTTATCACTGTCAGAATATGCAGCTTTTATTTTATAATC
Source organism: Chlorobiota bacterium (assembly GCA_030592825.1). Taxonomy (GTDB): domain Bacteria; phylum Bacteroidota; class Bacteroidia; order Bacteroidales; family JAADGE01; genus JAADGE01. The sequence goes on from JAUVIG010000406.1 coordinate 231, forward strand.
GTACCTCTCAAAGGTTTGTCTGACAGCAGAGAAATCATCTGTGTTTATTTTTACGGTTACATCTAATTTTGTAGAATCTCCGGGTGAACTTGTATACACACTGAGAATCTTGGCATTATTGCCCTCAATAATTTGAGCGATTTGCGATAATGAATAATCATGAATGCTTAATTCTAAAATAAATATTGTTCCGGGATTATCAGATGTAATTAGTGTTCCGATATATTTTATAATGTCATACAAGCATAATGAACCTTTATACTTTTCTTTTCGGTTTAAAACCGGAACAACCGAGATATTTAATTTAGTTACCAATCCGATAACTTCATATATATGGTCTTCGCAATATACATAAGGTCTTGCTAATACACTTTTATATGTAGAAAAAGACTTATTTAATAAATCAAAATCATATATTTCACTTTCAGATATTAAACCGTAATAATTGTTTTTATCATCAATCAAAGGGATATGAGAAACTTTGAAAAAATCCATTCTTACCAATGCTTTTTCTCCTTTATCCTTTATATTTACGGCAGGAAACATATCTGATATTAAATCTTTTGCTTGCATTTAGTATTATTAGTTCTATTGCATTTTATTTAAGCATTACAGCATTTAATCATTGAAGCATTACTTATTATAGTCCCAAAAAAATAACTGTAGAACCATATTATTAACTTCAACTAAATATTCTGTAAAAATAATTATAAATTTTATACTTTTGCTTTTCTATTTAAACATCAAAATTATTATTAAATTATATCTCAACAAAAGAAAATGACAAGATTAAGTGTAAATATTAATAAAATTGCATGCTTAAGAAATGCCAGAGGCGGAAATAATCCGGATGTTATAAAAGCAGCTGTTGATTGTGAAGCTTTCGGCGCACAAGGTATCACAGTACATCCGAGGCCTGATGAAAGACACATTAAATTTGATGATGTATATAAATTAAAAAAAGTTGTTAAAACCGAATTTAATATTGAGGGAAATCCAAATCTTAAATTCATTGATTTAGTTCTTGAAATTAAGCCCGAACAAGTAACCTTAGTACCGGATGCTCCCGGCGTTTTAACTTCTAATGCAGGTTGGGATACTGTTAAGAATAAAGACTTTTTAATTGATGTTATTTCAACATTTAAAGAAGCAGGTATAAGAACATCTATATTTATTGAAACTGATTTGGATCAAATAGAACATGCCAAATTAACCGGAACTGACCGTATAGAATTGTACACAGAACCTTATGCAGCAAACTTCTTTAAAAATAAAAAAACAGCTGTACTACCCTTTTCAAAAGCTGCGGAAAAAGCAAAAGAAGTAGGATTAGAACTTAATGCCGGACACGATCTTGATCTTGACAACCTGAATTATTTCAAAAAACATGTTGCCGGACTAAAAGAAGTTTCCATAGGACACGCCTTAATATCAGATGCATTATATTTCGGACTTCATAATACAATACAAATGTATCTGAAACAGTTAATATAATAATGACAGAATGATAGATTTGTTTTAATTTTATCTTTCAAGTTTTAATTATCAAATATTTTTACTTTATTTACAAAAAATTCCATAAAAAAAATAAGATATGAACTCTACATCAAAAATATTATTGGTTATCGTTATATTAATGACATTAGCAATTGGATGGTTAATTTATGATAAATTAAATGACCAAGAAATAATGAATAACGAAATTGTACAAATAAAAAGTGAGAAAGCCGTTATTGAAGGAGAATTAGAAACTATGTACAAACAATATAACAGTTTAAAAACAAATAATGAAGAATTAAACGAAAAATTGGACGCCGAAAAAGAAAAAATCACTGAAACCCTTGAACAACTTAGAAGAGTGAAACGAACCGATTATGCGAAAATAAAACAATTGCAAGAAGAGACCGAAACACTCAAAACAATCATGAAAGATTACCTAAAGCATATTGACAAATTGAATTCAGAGAACAAAATATTAGTATATAAGAATAAAGAAATTATGCAAAACTATGAAGATGAGATTGCAAGAACAGAAACGTTAACTTATGTTACAGACAGTTTATCTTCGCAAGTTAAGACAGCAAAAGAACTGAAAGCAAAAAATATCAGCATTGAACCTTTAAATAACAGAAATAAAATCACAAACAGAGTAAGCAAACTAAAAAAAATAAAAATATGTTTTACTATTGATGATAATGTTCTTGCAAGAAAAGGTTCAAGAAATGTTTTTATCAGAATTGCAGGTCCTGACGGAATTATTCTTTTGAGTAATGAATCCGGCATGTTCAATTATCAAGGAAAAGAAATTGCATATTCCTCTAAAAGAGACTTATCATATAACGGGAAAAAAACAGATGCTTGTGTATTCTGGACTTCCGATACAGAACAAGCTCCGGGCAAATACAGTGTTGATGTTTTTATGGACGGCAGCCAGATTGGAGATAAAAACTTTAATTTGAAATAATTATTAAAAATATCTTAAGATACTCCAATCTTGTAAACAAATTTTTGTAAATTTGTATAAAACAAGTATTATGAAAACACTCACTTTACATATTGCTGACAATATTTTCGAGGAAGTAAAAACCTTTCTTTCACTATTTTCACCTGAAAAAATACAAATTAAAGACAATCCCAAAACGAATATAGTTTTCAGTGCCGGATACCTGAATAGCATTGAAGTAACCAAAATGAAAAAGTTTTTTGAAAAATTCAATATTCCGATTCCGAAAAACATGAATAAAATTCCTGTTGTTTATAATGAAGATGATTTAAAAACCGATATAGAAAATCTAAAAAAAATCAAGCTTTTGAAATGATAATAATAAGTGATACATCTATTATTTCCGGGCTTATTATTATTGACAGAGTTGAAATATTAATACAATTATTTAATAAAATTATAGTTCCGCAAGAAGTAAAAATACGAAAATAACGTTTTGCTTAAAAAGTTACTTGCATCCCAATGATAAAACCGTTTCTTCTGACATTCGGTTTATTGATATGTGTTACTCTTCTGAAATAATTTAAACTCAGGAAATGTAAAATATTTTCAATTCCTACCCCAATCTCAATATAAGGTTTTGTAACATCAGATAAGCCCTCCGGAAACTGCAATACTGTTTTGTTCTCTTCTCTTAAACTTCCCCAAACACCTTTTGCATAAATTACTTCTCTGAATTTAAGCTTCCTTATTATCGGTATTTTGTTCAAAAACAAGCCGTTAAAGTGATGTTCGCCGAAGAAACTTATGTATTGATCGCTTGCAAATTCATAATAATTCATCAGGTTAAAAGAAACCATTTCATAAACAATGCTTTGTCTTCCTTCATGAAGTTTCAATAAAGGGAAAGGTACTGTTCCGAAGATTTTTCCTGCTTCAGCATAATATTTTGTCTTCCCTAAAAATCCGTATGTCATATGATGCTTAACACCAAGAGTGAATTTGTGATATTTAAAATCCGCATCAAAAAATCCCGGTATTCCGTATGAATATTCTAATTCAAAAATAGGATACAGTGAACCGAATGATTGCCTGTTAAATACTGCTTCAATATATTCTTCATTAATACCGAAACGAGCACTGATTGTTATTTCAGATGCTGTAATATTTTCAACAGGAATACCGGTTTCATCAATAAACCTAATACTGTCTGTAGGAAATATCTCTTTATGAGTGAAAAATACAGTCCC